>CACHJY010000007.1 GCA_902580265.1 uncultured Alphaproteobacteria bacterium | reverse complement strand
TAAGATTTTTTTGCTGATTTCGTCTTGAACTTTGAATATATCACTCAAACTAAAATCTCTTTTTTCAGTACCAATTACCTCGCCCATATCCAAATCATTTACCTCAAGATTTAGTCGTGCTTTCTCCCCCATAACTTGAATGTTTCCCCTTACCACATAACGTATACCGTATTGCGTTTTTAAGTTTAAATCAGAGGTCTTTTCGTTTTTAACTTTTTCACTGACAGAAAAAGATAAAACCTTTATTCCTTTATAATTGGAAATTGCTGAAATCATGCTCTCAGTTACTCCATTTGCAAAGCCTTTTTGATCTTCAGATAATCCAGATGCAGTTATCGATGAGACAAGCACAGTAGGCTTTGACGAAATTTTAAGATCTGGTGCTTCAGCTTTCTGAAGTGTTTCAGTATTAAAATAAAACATCCCAACGAAAGCAATAATCACGGCAGCCGCTATAGCACCTATGAGAGGTATATTGGGTTTAGGTTTAGTCTTAAGTGTTCTTTTTTGTGAAGGATCGAGAAGAATATCAAAAGCATGGAACTCATTCTGCTTAACCTTTTGAACACCAAGATCATTAAATGTCATTTTGGTTTTAGGTACCACAAAGTCATAAACACTTTTTGATATAGTAATACCACCTGGCTGGGCAAGGGCTTCTAACCTTGCAGCAATGTTTACACCATCCCCTATAAGGTTACCTTCCTTCTTTACAACATCTCCCATATTGATACCAAGACGGAACTCTAGTTTTACATCTGTTTTATCTGATTGATTTCTTTTCTTTATTTCATTCTGAAAATCAACGCCGCATTCAACTGCATTCACAGCACTTGGGAACTCTGCCAGTACTGAGTCTCCAGCTGTATTAAAGACAGAGCCTTTGTACTTCTTCAGCAGTTTATAAAGAATTTTCTCACAAGCATTGTAACTCTTAATGGTAGCCGTCTCATCTTTTTCCATATGTTTGGAATAGCCAACAACATCAGCTACAAATATTACAGCTATTTTACGATCTATTTCAGAGTTCATAAATTATCCATAAATACGTCTATATTATGAACTTTTTATTCTCTGATGTAAAGGTTAGTTAAACTTATTTAGAAGGTACTGCGCTCGATATGCTTTGATTGCCACAAGATTGCCACAAATAGATGATAGAAGATGATAATAGATGAAATTAATAATCAGCTTTAGTGTCATAAAATATGCTTAATTATCATTAAATATTACCTATTATTGCCTGGCATGGGGTTTCAAGTCCTATCACCATCACTACATCATAGTACCCAATATCAATATGTTAGGTAAAGTGTAGTTCATGTCAAGAAGCACATATTTGTCTAACCCTCCCACGCATGGGACACAGGGGTACTTACATAGTATGTTATTTGAGTGTATAGCAGATGGTGTGGGCAAGCAATCTACAAATCTTTAAACAATCTATTTTACTGGATGGTTATCCGGCTTTTTTGGGTTATACATTGGATGTGTATCATGCTTTTCTACGGTTGACGTTTGAATAAATGGTGCCTTAGTACGGCAAAAATTTTCAACTTGTGGTTCAAACCAAAATGTCGGTGGGTCAAAGCTTCCCCCAGGAATGGCTACCATACCCTGGAAAACATTTAGTCTCAAAAAGATGGTCGAACCACAATTCTTACAAAAATTAGAAGTGACTACGTTCCCTGATTCAGTATTGTTTTCATATTCAGACAGCTCTCCAGATGTTAACGTAACCTTATCTTCTGGGAACCAGACTTGTGTTCCGAATGCGCTACCTGTGTATGTTTGACAATAACGGCAATGACACATGATAGCTCTTGGAGATTCACCTCTTGTTTGGTAGCGACTTCTTCCGCAAAGGCATCCTCCAATTCTTAATATCTCATCGGTCATCATATTGCCCATTTTGTTCTATTATTAAACTTTAATCCAATAAGTCGTAAAATTGAACTATTTTTTCTACCCCCATGCCAGACCACTGGAAAGTTGCTCACCTATTCTATTCTTGGAGTGTACAGCGGTGGGGTGTTTTTAATTTACTTGTCACAGACAGTTTGATAGACAGTAGAATAGTCCGCTGCGACTGAAGCGTAGAGCGCCCCCTTTTCCTCACTCTTTTTTTTCCACTGTTTATCGGCAAGAGCTGTAAAAAACCCAATTGCTTTATATAAATCGGAACATTGTTTAGTTGACCATTTTTTTTCGAAATGTGCCGAAGCAAAAGAACCTACTACAGAAAATAAAGCAGTAAATATAAACAATATCAGAAATTTCATAGCCTCTCCTTTGATATATTTGTCTGTATATTAAATTTAGTAGCCATTTCTAAATTTTGTCAATTAAAGAGCTAGGGTCAAAATTGTAATATAAGAGTTGTTTCCAGATTTAAAGGAGCTTGGAAACGTAAAGCCGGTGTCCACACGTATACTATTCTAGGAGTGTGCAGCAGATGGAGTTAAAAGATCTAAGAACTAATCTATTTCAATAGCGTTACTTATTTCTCTCCAAACCATACCCTCTTTATAGAGCTGAATTTGAGTAATTCTGAACTTTTTACCGTTTTTCTGAGTTACAACATGCTTAAACGCCATCATATCTTCATCTTCGTGCAATAATTCATTTTGATTAATAGCTTGCTTTGCCCCAAACTCTTTTTCCATTTTTTTTACATGTTCCTCGCGATCCATTAATGCAGTCTCTTTAATGTACATAAAGTCCTCGTGGAGCCATTGCTCCATTTCTTTCCAATTTCGTTTCTCTACTAGCCTCAGAACTTTTTTGTATTTTTCCACTTAGATCCCCAAAAAGTTTGTTAAGACATATTCTATTTGATTTGCTATTCCTAATCTAATTATTTTTGATTTTGTCCTACAGCTTAAAAACCAAATCCATCAATACTGCTAGACGACTTTCAAAATCAATTGAGAAAAAAATAGAATTTTATTGGTTAGGGTTGAGACTTCAGAATCTGGATATCTATTAAATAACAGTATAATCCATGCCAAGTCATGTATCCAATCAGGAAGGATTAAGCTTAACTAATGGTCTTGAGTTTTATATAAAATAGAGAAGGTAGGGGGAAGATCATGTACTCTTTGGGGCAGCAAAAACAAATATCAGACATGTAACTTTTTTTATGCTCTTAATATTGGTCTGGTTAAACAGGTAGGTCCTCCCTCACACCCAATGCATAAAGAATCTCCAACAAAGGTATGTACTGTAACGCCACTTTTTTCTAGAGCTTTTTTTGTTTTGGGAAAGCCCGAGACCATCACACAAACAGCAGGTTTAATAGCAAGCACATTTATATTGAGACCTTCGCTTGCAATAAATTCATCCTCTGGAGCTTCAATTAAATCGTAACCTTTTTCTTTAAGCAATTTAACCAATCCAATGGGAAGAAGAGAAACATACGCTAGGGCTTTTTTTTTATCGACTAAACTAATAAGCGACATCATATGGAGACAAGCCTCTGGGCCTTTAAAAAATGGGAGATCAAATGAAATCACGTCGATATTAAACACACTTAGCATACATTTGATTTGTTCAATTCCAATTTGATTGGTTCTAAAACCTTTTCCTACAACTAAAGTCTTCTTGTCTATCCAAAACATATCTCCACCCTCAGCTATTGCTAATCCGGATAATTTTCCGATTATTGGGATATTATTATTTTTGTAGAAAGCCTTATGTATTTTTTCTTCCCCTTTTCTAAGTGGTTTACCGGGTGATAATAAAATTGCACCTTTATGTGTCATAAATGACGCATCATAAGTGAATATAGAGTCTGCGATTTTATTGTTCTGGGGTGTCATCCATAAAATCTTCACACCTAAGTCAGTCAAAATTTTTGTAAAAGACAAGTAGTTACTATCTATTTTTGATGGATCAAAGGATTGGTTGTAATGCCATCTAATAGGATCGGCTGTCCTTAAAGCTTCCATCGGTTTCAACATCCCAACAGTTCTTAGCCTACTTGTCATAGACAACACTCCAAAGTCAGTTTTTTTATTCAAATAATTGGTTTGAGTAAATTTTTCGCTGCACTCCATTTAAGTACCCCCAATTTTCCGATTTATTTTGTATGAAAACTCATTAGTTAAAGTCTAGCGTAAGTACAACTTATTTCAGCCGCAAGCTTATCAGTCTCAATATCTTTTATAGTAATTCGACCTATGACAAGCCGCCGGCCCAGTTTTAATATTTCTGTTTCTAAGGAGCCTCCTTGTCGTAACAAAGGGCGTAAGTATTTACAAGAAATATCAACTGTTGTTATTTCTTGGTATTTACCAATCGCACTGATCACTGCTACGATCATTGCAGTATCCGCTGCGCTTACTATAGCTTGTCCGCAAATAATATTGCCATCCCTTACAAGTTTTTTACTGTAATTCAGAGTAAACTTACACCTTAAAGAAGAGATGCTATCAATTTGAAGATCTAAATCCTGGATCCAAGGAGCGGTCACGCTCAACAGAAAAGTTTTTGCTTCGTTAACTCCGAAAGTTTCTTGTTTATTCAATATTTTTAGCCTGTTTCAAACAAAAGGTTCATTTGATACTCAAAGTTATCATTTCATTTAATTTTTTTCAATAAACTTAGTAAATGAATTAATTTCAATTTTATCGAAAACAGAAACAAATTTTTTTGAAAATCTATTGCAAAAAACCTTTTAATCTTGCATAAAGCGTTATTGAGTTGGCAAATCTAATAGCAATAGGTTTCTTTCAATTACCTGTCTGTGCAACAGTTTGAGGCAAAAATGAAATTCAAAGAAATTACAAAAGACAAACTTAAAAGAAAATATGAGTTTACACTCAAAGCGGCTGATTTGAATAAAGAAGTTGATCAGCAGCTAGAAAAAGAGCAACCATCTATTCAGATGAAAGGTTTTAGAAAAGGTAAGGTGCCAATTAGCTTGTTAAAGAAAATGCACGGAGAGGCTCTATTATCTGAAGCGATGAAAACTGCTACTGATGCTGCAGTGAAAAACCATTTCGATAAAGGGGGGGACAAACCAGCCTATGAACCAAAAATAGACTTGATGAATAAAGATTGGAAATCAGGAGATGATGTGCAGCTTTCTATCGAATATGAGTGTTTGCCCGAGATCCCAAAGTTTGATCTTTCAAAATTAGTTCTTGAGAACCTTGTTTCAGAGCCTGATAAAAAAGCTTTGGATGATGCAATGAATAATGTTAGAGAAAGTAGTCTCGAATATAAGCCAGTAAAAGAGGGCAAAAAATCTAAGAAAAAGGATCAAGTTACTTTAGACTTCGAGGGATTTATAGATGGAAAACCATTTGAAAACGGCGCGAGTAATGACTTTCCCTTAGTGTTAGGCTCAAATAGTTTTATTCCTGGCTTTGAAGATCAATTAATAGATGTTAAAAAAGATGATGAAAAAATTGTAAAGGTAGCTTTCCCTGAAAATTACGGTAATCAAGAGCTTTCGGGCAAGGACGCGGAGTTTAAATGTAAAATAAAAGAAATTTCAAGCCCTGTTTTACCGAAAGTTGATGACGAACTAGCAAAAAAGTTTGGCCTTGAAAGCCTCAAGCAGCTTGAGGAAAATCTTAAAGAGCAAGTTAAAGGAGAATTCGAGCAGGCCTCAAGAGTCTTGTTAAAAAAGAAATTAATGGACAAGCTCGAGAAAGAATTGAAATTTGAATTGCCGGATTCTTTAGTAACAAAAGAGGCAAATTCCATAGCAATGCATCAAAATAACAGCAATAAAAAGAGCTCTAACCCAGATAAGCAGCCTAATGTTACAAAGGAAGATAAAAAGATTGCTGAACGACGTGTCAGGGTAGGCCTTTTTTTCGCTGAGTTTGGAATAGAGAACAAGTTAGATTTAAGTGAAGCTGAGTTAAATGCAGCATTTGAAGTTGAGTCTAGAAAGTATCCTGGGCAAGAGCAAGATTATCTTAAGTTCATTAAATCTAACCCACAAGCGCAGCAAGCCATAAGAGGGCCATTGTTTGAAGAAAAAGTAGTAAACAGTATACTTGAAAATGTTACTCTTAAAGAGAAAAAGCTTTCTGTAAATAAATTTAAAGAGGAAATGGAAAAGCTTAACTAAATAATAGAGGGAAAACACAAGGAGTGGTAATGAAAGACATTAATGATATTTATATGAATACATTGGTTCCCATGGTGGTAGAACAAAGCGCAAGAGGTGAACGGGCGTACGATATCTTTTCAAGGCTCTTGAAGGAAAGGATTATCTTCATTTCAGGACCTATACACGATGGAATGTCAACTTTAGTTGTGGCTCAGTTGCTGTTTTTAGAAGCAGAAAATCCAAAAAAAGAGATTTCTATGTACATCAATTCGCCTGGTGGAGTGGTTTCATCTGGGTTGTCCATATATGACACTATGCAGTACGTGAGACCAAAAATAGCTACGATGTGCATAGGTCAAGCAGCCTCAATGGGATCTCTTTTGCTAGCTGCTGGAGAGCAAGGTATGCGGTTCTGTTTGCCAAATAGCAGGGTAATGGTTCACCAACCATCAGGAGGTTTTCAAGGCCAAGCGTCAGATATTGCGCTTCATGCCCAAGAAATATTAGATCTTAAGAAAAGATTAAATATGATTTATGTAAAACACACCAATCAAAAGATAGGTGCCGTAGAAAAGGCTCTTGATCGAGATAACTTCATGACACCTGAACAATCCCTTGATTGGGGCATTATAGACAAGATTATTGAACGCAGAGAAAGCCACTTGTCAGATGAAACGGAATAAAAATTGTATCTTGATAAAAAACTTGGCAGAATTAATAAACCTACTAATATAGTTAATTATGAGTAAGTCTGGATCGACATCTAATAAAAATACGCTTTTTTGTTCTTTTTGTGGGAAAAGCCAGCATGAGGTGAAAAAGCTTATTGCAGGACCAACGGTGTTCATATGTGATGAGTGCGTAGAATTATGTATGGATATAATTAAAGAGGAAGTTAAGACAAACGAAGGAAAGGGAGCAAAGTCCTCTATTCCTACTCCAAAAGAAATTTTTGAAGTCTTGAACGACTATGTAATCGGGCAGTCTTCAGCGAAAAAGGTTTTATCAGTTGCTGTCCATAATCACTACAAGCGATTAGGGTATTCACCTAAAAAAGGAGACGTTGAACTGCAGAAATCTAACATTATGCTTATAGGGCCAACTGGTTGTGGCAAAACTCTTCTAGCGCAAACACTAGCACGAATTTTAGATGTTCCTTTTACGATGGCAGACGCCACTACCCTTACCGAAGCGGGTTATGTAGGGGAAGATGTTGAGAATATTATTCTCAAATTGTTACAGCAGGCAGATTATAATGTAGAAAAGGCGCAAAGAGGAATTGTTTATATAGACGAAATTGATAAAATAAGCCGAAAAACAGATAATCCATCAATTACAAGAGATGTGTCGGGTGAAGGGGTTCAGCAAGCTCTTTTAAAAATTATGGAGGGTACCGTTGCTTCTGTACCACCTCAGGGCGGACGGAAACACCCTCAGCAAGAATTTCTACAAGTTGATACGACAAATATACTATTTATTTGTGGCGGTGCTTTTGCTGGTCTTGAAAAAGTAATTTCTTCTAGAGGAGAAACTAAGAGCATAGGCTTTGGAGCTGATGTTGGTGGCCCAGATAGTAGAAAAATTGGAGATATTATCAGCGATGTTGAACCTCAAGATCTTTTAAAGTTTGGACTTATTCCCGAATTCGTTGGTAGATTGCCTGTTGTGACAACGTTGAATGACTTGAATATCGAAGCTTTAATTAAAATATTGACTGAACCAAAAAATGCGCTTGTGAAGCAATTTAAAAAATTGTTTGAATTAGAAAGGGTGAAGCTAACTTTTACTGAGGAAGCGCTAAAAAGCATAGCTAATAAAGCAATTAAACGTAAAACTGGCGCCAGAGCTTTACGTTCAATATTAGAAAAGATTTTATTAGATTCTATGTTTGATTTGCCTACATTACAGTCGGTAGAAGAAGTAGTGGTAAACGAAGATTCTGTCGATAATGACTCCGAACCATTGTTGATATATAGCGACAGTTCTGAGGAACCCGCTTCTGCATCTTAGGATTCATATAAATGGTTGTAAAAAGATTATTAAAGTTTTTATTCACTTGGTGGAATGGTAATACAGTAGGAACTAAGTTATACACATTTTTAAGTGGTAAAAAGGTTGGAGAAGATTACTTTGGAAATTCTTATTATGAAAGTAAAGATAAAAAAAATCGCTGGTGTATCTACTCAAATCAGTCTGAGGCATCAAAAATAAGTCCTGAATGGAACAGTTGGTTAAGGTTCATTTCTGATACTATTCCAAAAGGTAGCAGTAGAACATATGAATGGCAGAGGCTTTTTAATGGTAACGTAACTGGTCTAAACAGTGCCTATAAACCTAGCATCGTAAAAAGAGCTAGAGGTTTAGAAGACGATTTAGAAAACCATCAGTCTGACTATAAAGCATGGAAACCAGAGTAAATAGAGAATGAAGATTAATTTTCTCGACGCTTTTCTTGGATTTGTAGTTTTGTTAATAACTGGTTTATTTATTTTTTATGTATATGTAACTGTTGATACTAAATTGTTTAAAAGTGACGACTTTCAGTTGCATGCTCGTTTTGAAAATATCGATGGAATAGTAGCTGGAAGCAAGGTAAAGCTATCTGGGGTAAACATTGGAACCGTCAAAAGTATCTCTTTAGAACCAGAAAACTTTTATGCTTTTATAACAATGGGTTTTGATCAGGAATTTAGTTTCCCAGACGATACAGAGGCATCAGTACAACTAGAAGGTTTATTAGGAGGTAGCTATATATCCATCCTACCTGGAGGCTCTGATGTTATTTTATTAAACAATCAAGAGATCTTATATACTCAGGGGTCTACAAGCCTTCTAAACTTGATGCTTAAGTTCGCAAACCCTAACTAATGACTTTTTTTTCTGCTTGATTAATTAAGTTTTTATCGATTATGCAGTTAGTTGGAGTGTCAAATTGAACTCTCTCAGAGTTTGATTTTCTAATTAGATTCAAAAACAAAGCTCTTGACACTTCTTTGGTTCCCATAGTTTTTAGATGGCTAGTCATGAATTGAACATCTAATAACAAGAATTTATTCAAAGCTAAAATCCCCATTAATGCGATTAATGCTATTTTTGATCCATTTGAACTTTTAGAAAACATGCTCTCTGCAAAAAAAGCCTTGCCAATTGCTACACCATATAGACCACCTTTTAATTCTTTATCTTCCCAAACTTCTATTGAATGAGCATACCCTATATCATGTAGATTATTATATATTGACATAATAGACTTATTTATCCATGTCTCCTCTCGACTAGCGCAGTTTGAGATAGTTGTTGAAAAATCATAATTAATTGAAAACTCGTATTTCCTTTGAGAACATAGTTTTTTTAGGCTTCTAGAAATATGTAACTTTGAAATAGGAATTATTGCTCTCACCAGGGGATTACACCAAAAAATCTCGTTTTTATTTTTATGATCTCCCATGGGAAAAATGCCATTCCTGTAAAGGTTAATTATAGTCTCTGGTTTTATTGCCGTATGAAAGTTCGTGAGCACAATTAACGTACCTGGTCGGAAAGCCAGTGCTCTAGCCAATGTATATTATAATCTCCACTCTTAAAATCATCTTCATCTAGAATTGCCTTGAAGAGATCTACCGTGGTATCAACTCCATCTATTATTAGTTCGTCAAGCGCTCTTGATAGTCTACCAAGAGCCATAGCTCTGCTATCAGCGTGTACAATCAATTTTCCAATTAAGCTATCATAGTAAGGAGGAACCATAAATCCATTATAAATGGCACTATCCATCCTAATCCCAATACCACCTGGGGAATGGAATTCTTTTATATTTCCTGGCGATGGTGAAAAAGTTGGAAGACGTTCAGCATTTATTCGACATTCTATCGCATGACCTTTCGGTTCCAGAGTGTCTTGAGAAAGAGACATGCCCATCCCAAAAGCGACACGGATCTGTTCTTTTACCAAATCTATTCCAAAAACTGCTTCTGTTATTGGATGCTCAACTTGCAGCCGGGTATTCATTTCAATGAAGAAAAATTCATTATTTTCATATAAAAACTCTATGGTTCCAGCGCCCTCATATTTCATATTACTTATCGCATTTGAACAAATTTTGCCTATTCTTTTTATTTCTTCTGGAGTAACTCCTGGGCTAGGTGTCTCTTCTAGTACTTTTTGATGTCTTCGTTGAAGAGAACAGTCTCTCTCTCCTAAATGAACTGCTTTTCCTTTTCCATCTCCAAAAACTTGAATTTCGATATGTCTCGGATTTTCCAAGTATTTTTCTATGTATATTGCATCATCATTAAAACTCTTCTTTGCCTCTGATTTTGCTTGCAAGAATAGTGTTTCTAATTGATCATTACTTGCTACTATTTTCATCCCTATACCACCACCTCCAGCTGCAGCTTTTAATAGTATGGGGAAGCCTATTTTTTTTGCAGTGATATGCGCGTTATCAATATCTTTTATTTCACCATCAGAGCCTGGAACGCAAGGAATACTAAATTCTTCCATTTGGGCTTTTGCATTTATTTTATCGCCCATTGTATTGATATGATAAACTGATGGACCAATGAATTTTATTCCATGATCTGCTAATATTTCAGCAAAGCTTGCATTTTCAGATAAAAAACCATAGCCAGGATGTACGGCTTCACTGCCAGTGATCTCACAAGCAGAGATAATTGAAGGAATTGAAAGATAACTTTTGGAACTTTCTGCTGGCCCAATGCATACACTTTCGTCAGCCATTCTTACGTGCATTGCATCCACATCAGCTTGGGAATAAACTGCTACAGTTTTTATACCCATTTCCTTGCAAGTCCTTATCACTCGAAGTGCAATTTCACCTCTATTGGCGATCAAAATTTTTTTAAACATTTATGATTCTATAATTACTAGGGGTGTATCAAATTCTACAGGACTCTCATTGTTTACTAATATTTCTTTAACGGTTCCCTCTAATGATGAAGGGATTTGGTTCATTGTTTTCATTGCTTCAATAATTAGGATTGTATCGCCTTTCTTTATTGCTTTTCCAACATGAATAAACGCGGGCTCTTCTGGTGAAGGCGACAAATAAACTGTCCCGACCATAGGAGATTTTATAATGTTTTGGCTTACTGATGTGGGTTGGGATGTTTTTTTAGGAGTAGGTTCATCTCCTAGGGAAGAACTATAGTTAATTTTAACTGGCTCTATTTCTTGCTGAATTGGCAAAGAAACAGAGTTGTTGATCTTTATTTTAAGCCTGTGTTTATCGGACAAATTCCGTGTCACTTCCAATGAAGATAAGTTTTTATCTTTGATTGTTTTTACAAGGTAATCAATGAAAGATTTTTCAATGTCTAGTTCACTTTTTTTCATAACTTAAAGTCCACAGTAATAAAAATATCGGACGAAAATAGCATGGTTCATTATATTATCAATATAATCTTTGCGAGTATATATATTGCAAAATAATGCAAAATTTTTGAAGTTAACGGTCCCACCATCCCTTTTTACCCATTTTGGTGTCTCTATTAGTGTCGCCATTTTGAACTGGTTCTTTATTATTCGTTCTTAGTTCCTCTATTGTTTTTTTTGCGCTAACTCTAGTACGAGGCTTTGCTGTTTTTTCCGTTTTTGTCATAATGTTTACCTCAGCATTTTCTTTTCGACTTGCATTATGGGTAACAATAGGACTGGTTGAATTTTCATCACTTATTGTAGATGATAACCCTTCTCCTTTATCAGAGTTTAAAGTTTCTGGGTCTTTTGTTTTCTGGTTAGCTTGAAGTGATGTCTCCATATCTTTTTGGTGTCTTCTCTTTCTTTTCCTTTTTCTCTTTTTTTGTTCTTCCGTATCCTCTCTGCCATTCCCATTAATCGAATTAGAAGATGTATTTTGATCACGTCCAGATTCGAGATTTTCTTTTTTATTCTCTTTATCCTTCTTTTTAGTTCTTGACTTATTATTATCTAAATTTTTCCTAACTCGTTTGTCATCGAATGGTTTTTCAATTAAATAATCAGGAGAAATTAAACTCGCATCTGCATTCAATTCAATTTTAATTTGATATCGAGACTCTATTAAGTGTATGTGATCTCTTTTATAATTAATTAAAAAGTTTGTTGTCTGGACTGGAGCCTTTACTGATAGAGTATCTTTTAATTTTGCTGCAGATCCCTCTTTATCTAAGTCCCTTAATATCTGCAAAGCTAACGACTCATCCGAGCGAGTGGAGCCGGTGCCATGGCAAAACGAACAAGGCATGGTAGTTGACTCTAGCATTCCTGGCCTCAATCTTTGTCTCGACATTTCAAGCAGACCAAACGAAGAAATTCTTCCTATTTGTATTCTTGCTCTGTCAAGGCTAATACAATCTTTTATTTTTTTTTCGACAGCGATATTGTTTTTTCTTTCTTCCATATCAATGAAATCAATAACTATAAGGCCTGCTAAATCCCTTAGCTTGAGTTGCCTAGCTATTTCGGAAGCTGCCTCCAGATTTGTTTTAAGAGCAGTTTCCTCTATACTTCTCTCTTTTGTCGCTCTGCCCGAGTTTACATCAATAGCTACCAAGGCCTCGGTTATTCCGATGACTATGTAACCTCCTGATTTAAGTTGAACAATAGGATTGAACATTTCCTGCAGATAGTTTTCAACTTCATAAAATGAAAATATAGGCACCTTTCCATCGTATTTTTTTACATATTTTGCATGAGATGGCATCAATAACTTAAGATAGGCTTTTGCTTCCTTATACGCGTCTGCTCCTTCAACTATTATTTCTTTAATATCCCTGTCATATAAATCTCTTATTGCCCTTTTTATAAGGTTTCCTTCAGCATGTATAAGAGTTGGCGCTATAGAGCTTAAGGTTTGCTCTCTAATTGACTCCCAAGCTTTAAGCAAAAACTCATAATCTCTTTTGATTTCAGTTTTTGTTCGCTTTCCACCAGCTGTCCGAATAATTAAACCGCTGTTAGGTTTCAAATCTAAACCTTCAATAATTTTTTTCAGATTAATTCGATCTTTAAGTGCTGTTATTTTTTTTGAGATCCCACCACCCCTAGAGGTATTGGGCATTAAAACGCAATACCTTCCAGCTATAGAAAGATACGTTGTTAAAGCGGCTCCTTTGTTTCCTCGTTCTTCCTTAGTTATCTGTACCAATAATATTTGACGAACCTTTATTACTTCTTGAATTTTATATTTTCTTTGAAAAGGCCTTTTATCTGGGAAAGGATTTTCTTCTAAGATTTCAGCAGTATTGTCTTTATTTTTGTCAACGACTGTTGAGACATTATTCACTTGTAATTTATCTTCCATGGTGAGATCGAAGGATCCCTCAAGGCTAGTGGGTTCATTTGCTTCTTCATCTTCAATTGCGTCCATCTCTCTTTGACTAATGCTTTTTTCTGCTTCCGACTGTTCTGCCAATAAGGCTTCTTTGTCAGCCAGGGGTATCTGATAGTAGTCGGGATGAATCTCTGAGAATGCTAAAAAGCCATGCCTATTACCACCATAATCAAGAAACGCTGCTTGTAGGGAGGGCTCAACTCTGGTTACCTTAGCAAGATAGATGTTTCCCGTAATTTGTGTTTTTTCATTGTTCTCAAAGTCAAAATCGTGAGTTTGAGAAGACTCTGCAACGACAACTCTCGTTTCTTCAGGATGCGCTGCGTCGATAAGTAGTTTCTTTTCCATTGTGAAATCTCGCTTTTAAACGAAAGAAAATAAAGATTAATTATTTTTTTCTGTTCAAACAAATGTTTACCCTCATATCTAATTCTAATTTGCCTGTAATAGACAGACCGTAAAAAAAAGACATTGTTTAATTCTTAATGTATTCCAGATTTTGCTTTGATCATTACTCTGGTTTATCTTTTTAAAGTAAACAATCAAGACAAAATATACAAGCTATTTAGTTACATTTTTAATTTTTGTATTGGTATGTTCAACGAACAAATGCTAGATTTTAATTCGGTTCCATTGTGATACTTATCGTTATAGCGCTATCATTCCTCTAATTATTTTGCTATGAGCTTTTTAATGAGTGCAGAACTACAAAAATATATTGCAGAAATTTCTAACTCCTTAACTCTGATCTCAAGAAGGATTGAGTTTGAAACACTGGAAGACAGAATTTCGACAAAGACCTCGGAGTGCGAGAATCCTGAAATATGGAAAGATCAATCTTCAGCCAAAGGATTAATGAGAGAGAGGCAAGCGTTGTTGGAGCAGTTTGAAACTTTTAGCAAGCTTAGAAATGAGTTTGATGATATCAAGGCACTTTTTGAGATAGGGTCAGAAGAGAAAGATGAGTTGCTTTTGATTGAGTTAGAAAATTCGTTTTCCAAGTTAAAAAATGAAGTCGCAGAGGTAGAAGTTTTATCTTTGCTTGATGGAGAAGCAGATTCTAATGATGCTTTTTTAGAAATAAACTCTGGCGCTGGGGGCACCGAAAGCTGTGACTGGGCACAAATGCTTGCTAGAATGTATTATAGGTGGGCTGAAAAGAAAAAATACAAAATTGAGCTAATCTCCGAGAGCCAGGGTGATGAAGTCGGTATTAAATCATGTTGCTATAAGATCAGTGGAAATAATGCGTATGGATGGTTAAGAGCGGAGAGTGGAGTTCATCGGCTAGTTCGCATTTCTCCTTTTGATAGCTCGTCAAGAAGGCATACGTCATTTTCCTCTGTATGGGTATATCCAGTTGTAGATGACAATTTTAACATAGAGATTAACCCATCAGAACTACGAATTGATACTTTTAGATCGTCAGGCCCAGGTGGGCAGCATGCAAATAAAACAGACTCAGCGGTTAGAGTGACACATTTACCGACTGGCATCGTTGTAACAAGTTCTGAAAAATCTCAACACCAAAACAGAGCAAATTGCATGTCGGCACTAAAATCTAGATTATACGAACTAGAGATGCGCAAGAGAAATGAAAGTATTCAAGAGAGTCATAATCAAAAGGGTGAAGCAGGTTGGGGTAACCAAATAAGATCTTATGTTTTGCACCCATACCAAATGGTTAAAGATCTAAGAAGTGGCGAAGAAAGTAGTGACAGTCAGAAGGTTCTGGACGGTGATCTAGATAGTTTTATGTCCTCGGTTTTGTCTTTAAATTCCTCTAAATAACCTACTTCTTTTTGTCAGGTACACTTTCAAATGGATTATCCGTACGCTGGACTGTTCCCTCAAAATGTGCACCGCTTTCTATTGCTATCGCCTTATGTATTATATCACCCTGTACCCTTGCTTTATTCGTAAGGCGAACTTTGAGGCCACGCACACAACCAATGACGTTTCCATTAATAATAACATCGTCTGCTACTATTTCTCCTTTTATCTTTGAAGTTTCGCCTACTGTGAGTAAATGAGCTTGAATATCTCCTTCTATAATACCTTCTATCTGTATGTCTCCAGAGGTAATGAGGTTTCCCTTAACTTTCAGATCACTTGATAAAACCGATGGAGGAACTTTTGTAAAAACCTTATCTTCTGAGGGCTCGGCACTGGCCTCGTTTCTTGCTGCATCCGAACTTGTGTCCTTCGGGGGAATTGGCACAGGAGCCACCACCATATCTTTGCTTTCATTTTTTTTTGATTTGCTAAACATCATTTGTGCCTATAAATTTGATTACCTTTATTTGAATGTCTTATATATTTCTTTATAAGACAAAATTCTAAATATAACTTGTGGTACTATGTCGTAAACAGTCCATTTTTCTTTAAATGTTGATATGAGTTGGGCTCTTTATTATTTTTACAGTTAACTGAAATATACATCTCTTAGAAAATTTTTCCTTCGGGGTTGAATTTTGACAACTTAAACTATCTTTTTGTTCGTTACAAACAATTTTTGGTCTTAAAGTAAATATTTAAATATTCAAACATTTTTTAGATTTTCTGACCAAAATTTCACTATATTAAATGATTGTTTTTGAAATTTCAATTAAGAGCGATAATTTAATTCATTATATTTATCAAACACCTGATCGACATGACCATCAATCTTAACTTTCCGCCAAATATGTTTTATGGTCAAATTTTTATCAATTAAAAAGGTTGATCTTTCTGCCCCCATATACTTTTTTCCATACATTGATTTCTCTTTCCATGCACCGAGGTTTTGAATAAGCTGAACTTGAGGATCAGATATCAAAGGAAATTGTAAACTGAGTTTATTAGAAAACGAAATATGGCTTGCTAGCGTATCTTTCGATAATCCAAAAACTCTTATTCCTAAAGATTTAAAATCTGAGTATCTTTCATTAAATTCTTTTGTTTCTCTAGTACAGCCGGACGTATTGTCTTTTGGATATATATAGAGTACTGCCCAATTTCCTAGTAAATCAGTATTGCTGCACGAGTTTAGAATGGTTGCTTCCAAACTAAATGTTGGCAGCCTATCGTTTGCGATCGTTTCGTTAACCATGCTTATGTCCTTACTTTTTTATAGGTTAGCTTATTTATGTAGTTTATATTGGGGTTATATTTATTAGTTAATCAAGAATAAAAGTGAATAAAAATAATAAATAAGGTCGAAATACTTTGAGAAAAATTTTTTTAAATTCAACAAAACCTATTTCTTTATTGGTTTCTTTATTTTTAATGCTAATTCTTTCTGGTGCTATAATTGCTTCACTTTTTCTATCCGATCTAACTCTAAAAAAACTTGCGCAATCCCAGTATCTTCAAAGCAAAATTTCACAAGTTTTAGAAGAAAATGAAATATTTTCAGAAGGCCTTATATCCATTGAATTTAATACGTTTAGTAGTGCTAATATAACTGTGGAGAAAGCTAAGCTCTCAAGTTTCGGAGATATTATAGGATACGATATCAATTTGAAAGTTGATGTTATAAAATATTGGTTAGGCATAATTTTCATTGATGAAGTTTCTATCATGAATATGATGTTTAGCTTGCCAAACGATTTAAGTATAAATCTTGACGATATGAGTGACTTAAATTTGAAGCTCTTCAACCAATCTTTGGGTGACCCCCTCAACAAAATAAAATCAAAGTCAATTTACATAAATAAAGGTGTTCTTAAATTCCAAAGTCAAAAATTTGATTTCAATAGCATTTATATTGCTAAGAATGAAAAATTATTAACGGCAAAAGCGAGTTTTAAGCATAAATCAAATGCAGAAGATGCGACTGTTTCTGCAACAGTCAATCTTTCATTAAACAATGCGAACATTATGGAGTTTAATATTGATGCACAGGGTATTGATTATAATAGCTTTTTTTATTTGGACAAAGACCCAAAAAACGTTCTTTTTTTTGTAAATAGCCTAATTAAGAATTCAGGTTTATATGAGAAAAAAAATAATAAAATAAAATTGGTAGGAACTTACGATTTGAGTTCAACTACCCTTAATTTAGGATTAACTGACATACATAATCGATTTAAGTTTTCTTCAAGTATCGATATGCTAAATTCATTAAAGAATAACAGCTTATTGTTAGAAAAGACAGAGCTGTTATTAGGTGATTATTCTTTATTAGTTTCTGATGCTAATTTTAATTTTGTTAACCGTACATTTGAAACAAGTATTACACAATTTTTAATTCCATATCAAAGCTCCTCTGTTTTCCCTAGCAAGGTTAAAGTTTTCGGTGCGTTTCCTATTGAGGATGGGAATATAGCTAAAATAAATATAATAGGAAAAAATCCATCCAATTTAAAAGCAAGCTTAGAAATGGTAGAGACTACAAACGGAACAGTTAATAAGGATGCATCTTTCGATTTTTTTTTAGAAGTAGATGGTTTGCAAAAAATCAATCTAAATAAATTTGGCTCTTCATTAGGTATTACTTCGACTGTAGGAAATAAAGAAATTAATTTATCTAACGCAATAGCTCAAATTAGCTTTAAATCTAGCACCCAGAATGTTGTGCTCGATTCATTTAAGGGAAAAATTAAAAATCTTATTTATTTCGAAAATAACAAACCCTTAGTTGAGTTAGCAAATATTGATCTCAAAGGAAATCTAAAGCAGGGGTATGCAGCTATTAATTCAATTACAAAGCTAGAGCCGTCAATAAATAAATATAAAGATATAAAAGTTGAAGTTAGCTCAACTGACAATGTAGACCGGAAGAGGGAGATTACCTTATCTTTCAAATCAAAAATCAGTGATCTCTTTTCGCTGGCTCAAATACCAAAAAGTGATGTAACATGGATGAACTTCTTGGATCGCTCAAACGGAGGAGAAGAAGTTTCAATTACATATTCAAAAGCAATTGCTTTAAACAGAATTGAAAAGTTTTTTGCGCCTGAAGAAAATATGTTTGAGCTTAGTGTAAAAAATTTGTCAATACCAATCAATACTAAAAATACTATTAATTTTGGAAAACTTAAACTTAAAGGCTTAGGAAATACTATTTTTTTTGAAGCACTAATGGCAGCTAACAATAAAAAAATCAGTGGGTCGCTCAATAATTTGCGTTCCAAAATTTTTAGTAGAGATAAAACAGGTAACCTTATTGTCTTTTTTGATGACCTTGATTCTGAAACACTTTTTCCAAATTTCTCAACCTTTAGTGTCAAAGGTCCAATGAAATTTACCCTTTTGCCCGTTAAAAAAGATGATAACACATTAATTCAAGGCAATATTGACCTTACTAAAGCAAGGGTTTATGTCCCTGCCTTGGCTTTAAATAAAACAAAAGGCAGGTATGGACAATTGAAATTCAATTTTACAAAAGATAATAAATCTAATTTTAGGTACTCACAAAAGGATGTCTTAGTATCTGGGACAGGTATACATAAATCAATTTTTGAAATTAACGAAGTAAATTATTCCAGCATAAAAACCCCAGATATTCAGATTGATAGAGCAACTTTTCAAAAATTTGGTGACTATAACCAATTTAAAACCGATGGAGGAACCATTAGCCTAGAGTTCTTGATGCGCTTGAAGATAAGAAAGAAGGATACACCTCTCGATTTTATTTTTAGTGATATTGTTTTAACTTTTAACAAAAATAAATTTTTAAATTCTCTCAAGGGTGAAATTAGATCGTTTGAAGGGCTTAGGGGGTACACAAGAGCAAAACTTTCACCAAAATCAAATCTTGAGATCACTATTAGTCCATATAAAAATAATTCGATTAATCTGGTTATTTCAGGTAATGACGCTGGTGAGTTGTTACGCAGAGGAAAGTTTTATGAAAACGGATATGGTGGTATATTTAAGGCATCGATTTTTTATAAAAATAGAACCAAAATTTCTGGCTTCTTAGAAATTGAGGACTTTAGGATAAAGAATGCTCCTGTGCTAGCTCAGATTATTTCTTCTGCTAGTATTATAGGATTACTTGATAATCTTAATGGGAATGGGCTGTTATTCACAAACATTGAGGGATCCTTTGATTATAAAGATGGTGAACTTACTCTAAAAGATGGTGTTGCAGTGGGACCATCGCTCGGACTGACAATGGGTGGATACGAACGATATGGAAAAAAACAAAATACCGTTAATGTAAATGGGCTAGTTTCCCCAGTTTATATAATAAACGGTGTAGTGAAAGCTATTCCGTTAATAGGGAAGGTTCTGGGTGGAGAAAAAGGTGAGGGCGTGTTTGGAGTTTCATATAAAGTACAAGGCAACTCGAGCAATCCAAGAGTTTTAGTAAACCCTCTCTCGATACTGACACCGGGTGTATTTAGAAAGATATTTGGTATGGAAAAAAACGGTGACCGGTGATTTAGATGCATATAATTATTATTATCCTGATGAGTTAGTGGCCCTGAACCCGTTAGCCGATAAAGATCAGGCTAATATGCTTGTTTTTAAAAGAAAAATTTTTTCTCATCAAAAAGTATACAACTTTCTAAACCATGTTTCCAAAAATGATTTGTTGGTTTTCAATAACACGAAGGTAATACCGTGCAGGCTTATTGGTCAAAGAGTCAGGTCATTTTCAGGAAATATAAAGACAAAAGTCAGCGTTACACTAAATAAACCGATTGAGGGGAATATTTGGACTACCTTTTGCAAGCCACTCAAAAAACTTAAAGAAGGTGATAGAATTTATTTTTCAGAAGATCTCTCTGCTGAAGTGAATTCATTTAAATCTGACCAATGTGTTATGAATTTTGAGTCTGGAGATAAAGATTTTATATCTTGCTTGAAGGAAGTAGGAGAAATGCCAATCCCACCATATATAATCAAAAAACGTGGTCCCCAAAAAACAGATTTTAAAAGTTATCAAACTCCTTTTGCTGAAGTTGATGGTTCAGTTGCCGCACCAACAGCATCTTTACATTTTCCAGACGACTTTATATGTAGCTTGAAAAAAAAAAATATCTCTTTTTGCTTTATAACATTGCATGTTAGCGGCGGAACTTTTTTGCCAATTCGTGAAAAAAATATAGATAGTCACAAAATGCATTCTGAATATGCAAAGATCGATGAAAATGCAGCCTCACAAATACGTCAGACACTCAAAAAGGGAGGAAAAGTAATTGCTGTTGGTACGACGGTAATGAGGGTATTAGAGAGTTCTTTTTTTGCAGATAAAAGATTACAGGCATTTAACGGGCCTATTGATACTTTCATTAAACCAGGTCATGAATTTAAAGTATGCTCAGGTTTGTTAACCAATTTTCATCTACCTAAATCTTCTCTTTTCATCCTTGTTAATGCCTTTATAGGAAGCGAAAGGGCAACAGAATTATACAAATTGGCAATTAAAAAAAGATATAGGCTTTTTTCATTTGGGGATTGTTGTCTCTTGTTTCCGTAAAGTTTTAATTTAAAATTATTTTCGAGGTGTTATATAGTAAGAATTGGGGGAATTTATGGATTTTGATTTAATAATTATTGGTTCTGGGCCAGGAGGTTACGTAGCTGCTATAAGAGGTGCCCAACTCGGGCTAAAGGTAGCAATCATTGAAAAAGAGGCTTTAGGAGGTATATGCCTTAATTGGGGATGTATTCCAACAAAGTCTTTTTTGAGGTCGGCAGAAGTACTTAAATTAATACAAGGCTCAGAAAGATACGGTATAAAAAGTAAGTTGGGAGAAATAGATATTGGTGAGATCGTTAAAAGATCTCGTTCAATCGCCAAGAAATTATCTTCTGGTGTTGAATATCTATTAAGGAAAAATAAAGTTGAGATTTTTGCTGGTGAGGCCTCGTTCAAATCGACTAAGTCTATCAGTATTAAATCAAAAAATAACGTGGTTAAAGAAATAACTAGTAGAAATATATGCATTGCTAGTGGTGGGAGACCACGCGAAGTCAGTGGAATTCCAAATTCCACCAATTTGTGGTTTTATAAAGATGCTCTTCAAGTTGACAAGATTCCAAATAAACTTTTGGTTGTCGGCTCAGGTGCAATTGGGGTTGAATTTGCAAGTTTTTTCGCTCAAATGGGGGCAGATGTTTCTCTATTGGAGTCTAAACCGAATATCCTCCCAAATGAGGACCTCGAAATATCAAACTTCGTAGAAAAACAGTTCTTAAATAGAGGTATAAAAATTTACAAGAACCATTCACTTTTATCTATTAAAGAAAAAGGAGATTTGTTTGAGGCTGAATTGAATAGTCAAGACAAAATGCTTACTTTGGAGTTTGAAAAGGCTATTTTAGCGGTTGGGATTATTGGAAATATAGAACCTTTAAATCTTGAAGCTATAAATATCAATTGTTTGAATGGTAGTATAGTAGTTGACGAATATTGTAAAACAAGCGTAGAAAATATTTACGCAATAGGTGACGTAGCGAGTCCCCCTTGGCTGGCCCATAAGGCAAGCCATGAGGGTATATCCGTTGCTGAGCAGGTTGCTGGATTAAATGTTCATCCTATTAAAAAAGATCGAATACCAGCCTGCACTTACTGTGATCCAGAGGTGGCAAGTATAGGTTTTACGGAAATGGAAGCAGTTGAAAAGGGTCTTGAATTTAAGGTTGGAATTTTTCCATTTAGTGCTAATGGTAAAGCGTTGGCTATGGGTTATGAGAATGGTTTCATAAAGACAATCATTCATAAGCAGACTGGAGAATTTTTGGGTGTGCATATGGTTGGGATGGGTGTAACAGAGTTAATTCATAATTATGCCTTGGCTAAGGAGGCAGAAGTTATACAAGAAAATATTGAAAATACTATTTTTCCTCACCCCACATTATCAGAAGCTATTCATGAAAGCGTTTTAAAGGCATCTAATAGAGAGATACATATATAGTATTAAAAAAAAATGAATAAAAGATTTGAAATAAGACACCCTGAAAAACTTAAGAACCGATCTTCACCCATGAGAAAAAAACCTTCTTGGATAAAGGTAAAAGCGCCGTTGTCTGAAGGTTATAAAGATACTAAAAAACTCGTAAAAGAAAATAATCTAAAAACAATCTGTGAAGAAGCTAGTTGCCCTAACATAGGTGAATGTTGGTCTAGAGGGCATGCGACGTTTTTGATCATGGGAGATATCTGTACGAGAGGCTGCGCTTTTTGCAACGTTAAAACAGGCGTGCCATTTAAGCTTGATATGTTGGAGCCAGAACGAATAGGGCGTTCGGTTCAAAAAATGAGACTAAGACATGTAGTTATTACCAGTGTCGATAGAGATGACTTGCCGGATGGTGGAGCCCAACACTATGTAAGAACAATTGATGCTATTAAAAGATATTCTCCCTCAACTACCATTGAAATTTTGACGCCAGATTTTTTGAAATGTGATGATAGCGTTATATTTCCAATATTAAACTCTGAGCCTGATGTTTTTAATCATAACTTAGAGACCGTGCCCAGCCTTTACCCAGTGGTTCGCCCTGGCGCTAGATATTTCACTTCGTTAAGACTTTTGAGTAGAGTAAAGGAAGAAAATCAGTCTATTTTTACAAAATCAGGTATTATGGTTGGAATGGGAGAGAAAAGAATTGAAGTGAGCCAGCTAATGGATGACTTAAGAGCGGCAGGCGTAGATTTTCTTACTATTGGTCAATATTTACAACCAACAGCCAAACACTTTCCTGTCAAAGAATTTGTAACTCCAGAAACATTTAAACATTATAAGAAATTAGCATTAGGAAAGGGATTCTTATTAGTCTCATCATCGCCACTAACAAGATCTTCCTTTCATGCTGATGATGACTTTGTACTTTTAAAAGAAGCTAGAAGAAAAGCCTTAGATGCTAAGAAAAACGTTAACAAAAAATGTATATGATTGCAGTTCTAATGATCTACTGAATGTAGTTGCTGATGTAAAATCATATGCAGACTTTATTCCTTTTTGTTCCAATGTCGATATTTATGATATGTCTGTTTCTCAGGGTTCAGAGTGTTTTACTGCAATTTTATTAATAAACTTTAAATTGACTTCTGAAAATTTTGTTACAAAAGTAAAAGTTAATAGAAAATTGAATACTATTTCAATCACCGGTAACTCTAAACCATTTAAATCTTTAATTGCAGATTGGTCGTTTGTTGAAAAAGATGATTATTGTAAAGTTACTTTCGCTTTAGAGGCATCTTTTAGTTCATTTATAAAAGAGAAACTAGTTTCTGTAAGTTTTGAAAAAGTAGCATTAAATATTATAGACGCATTTGAGAGCAGAGCTAAAATGTAATATATTTTAAATGTCTTTTATAATATTCAGGCTCATTTTAAGTGCTTCATGAACACTTTTTTGTTGAATTTTTTTTCTTTCTATATTTCCAAAGTTAAGCTCAGCAATTTTCTTGGTTTTATAAGAGGATATTTTTACTCCGATAAAAACTAATCCTACTGGTTTAGACTCTGATTTACTAGGGCCAGCAATGCCCGAAATGGCTATAGTTAAAGTTTTAGATTTTGCTTGATTACATAAGCCAGCCAACATTTGTTTTACAGTTTCATAACTTACTGCACCATAGGAATTTATAGTTTTATAACTAACGTTTAAGAACTTTCTTTTTGATTCATTTGAATAACAAATAAAGCCATATAAGAAAACATTTGAAGACCCTGGTACTTGGGTGATATTTGCACTTAATAGGCCACCCGTGCAGCTTTCTGCTGTAAGCAATTTAATATTTTTGTCTAAGCAAGCCTCCAAGAGTTTCTTAGACAAGTTTTGCAGATGTTGCATTTAATAAAGCAAAGTTAATGTTAATAAAACAGCTGACAATATACCCGCCAAAATATCGTCAAATATTACACCAAAAGTATTATTCATTTTATCAAATTTATTTATTGGATAAGGTTTGATAATATCAAAAAATCTAAAAAAAAGAAATGAGAAAACACACATATAAAAAGATATTGGGTTAAAATCTGCAAATAGTAATAAAGGCAACAAAGCAATCGACTGTCCAACCACCTCATCTATTACTATTTCACTTTTATCTTTTTCTAAAAAATCGGCTGTATAAACCTGTATAGCACAAAATGATAAAATAGTAGTTAGTAATATAATAATTACAAATAAGTAAAAAATTAAATGCTTTGCTAACATATAAAAAAGACAGACAGTAACTAAGCTTGCAATCGAGCCTGGTGCTACCTTTGAATGTCCAATAAAAAAAAATGTTACAATTAATCTAGCTAGTCTCATGTAACAAAATAGAGCATATTGATGCTATCCCTTCCTCTCGGCCAGTGAACCCCAAATGCTCAGTAGTTGTTGCCTTTACATTAATTTTATCATGTCCTAATGAGCAGATTTTTGAGAGATTAAGTACTAATTGCTCTCTGTACTTATTTATCTTAGGTTTTTCGCATATTATAGTTAAATCAATATTAGATAATTTAAAATTTCGTTGTTTAGCTTGTTCTATAGACCAACTTAAAAAAATAACTGAGTCTGCTTCTTTCCATTTATTATTTGAGTCTGGAAAATGTAACCCTATATCGCCAAGAGCTAAAGCACCAAGAATGGCATCGGTCAGGGAATGAAGAGCCACATCGGCATCTGAATGTCCTTCAAGGCTTTTATCAAATGGTATTTCAACTCCACACAAATATATTTTATTTCCCGGTTTGAATGCATGAACATCAAATCCCGTTCCTATTCTATACATTTAAAAACAGTTGCTCCGCAATTTTAACATCCTCTGGAGTCGTTATTTTAAAGTTATATTCGCTTCCTGAAATAATATCGATTTTTCTTTTATCAAGAAAGGCTAAGTTAACGTCATCAGTAAATTGTTCTTCACTGGTCAAGTGTCTTTTATAAATATAGTCAAAGTGAAACGCTTGCGGTGTTTGTGCTCTAACAAGTGAGTCTCGATTGGGGCCGAGTTCATCTATTGTGCTTCTATTATTTTCTTTTCTCTGTAAGTAAAGGGTATCAGAAATTTTTATTGCAGGGAAAACTACATCGAACTGATCGAGGCCTTTTATACAATTTCTTATAATTTGATTGCTCGTAAAAGGTCTTGCCCCATCTTGGATAAGTATTTTTTTGCAGCCCATGTTTGCTATTGCTTTCAGACCACTTTTAACTGACTCGGTTCTAGTTTTACCACCAAAACAAGTTGGTAATAGTTTTGAAGAGCAAATTCTAGCAATTGCTTTCTTATAAAACTTAATGTGTTCTTCATTAATTACAACTAGAACAAAATCTATTAGAGGTTCATGAATAAAATTCTCAATATTTTTTTCTAAAACGGTTTTATTACCAAATTGAAGATATTGTTTTGGTATTATCGACTTTGACCTTAGGCCTGTTCCTGCTGCAACAATTAAAGCACCTGTAAATTTTTTTTCCATAAAGAATTTATTGTAATTAGTGTAGTTCAAGTTTAAATTGATAACCTTATTAAATGCAATAAATATTAAGCTTTAATTTATGTTATGATATTACTGCCTGAGTAGAAAAATGGATTTTAGAGATTTATGGGAATCTGTGCCATATCCAGCATTTGTATTAAATGTTAAAAACGAAATAAAGTTAGCTAACCCTTTATCACAACAATATTGTGAGACCTCTCTTCATCGTTTGGTTGGTCAAAAGCTAAGTAGTTACATTGGGCCTAATAGTGCTGTATTCGAAGTGCTAGATAAAATTAATAATAATTCATCTGCAATTGTAAAATTCGATGTGCCTATAAATTGGAAAAACAAAGGAAACCAAGTTTTTGATATGTATGCTGTAAGTTTTGATACCGGGTCGAGTAACCTGATTTTTTTTCATCCTAAACGCCTCAAGGGTAAAATGGAACAAGCATTACTTAATCAAAGCTCTATTAAATCGGTTAGTGCTATGGGATCAGTGTTGTCTCACGAGATTAAAAATCCCCTTGCTAGTATAATTGGAGCAGCTCAGCTGCTTGAAAATTCAAATGTAAAAAATAAAAAAACGTTGACACAGATTATTCTCGAAGAAGCTAAGAGAATTGAAAATATTGTTGATAGAGTTCAATTACTTGGGGAGGTTAATAGGCTCGATTTTGGATTAGTAAATATTCATGATGTAATTGATAAAGTGAAGAGAAGTGCCACACAGGGATATGGTTCGCATGTATTATTTGAAGAAAATTATGACCCATCAATTCCTGATGTTAATGGTGACTTTGAACTGCTAACTCAAGCATTTCATAATATAATAAAAAACTCTTGTGAGGCTGTGGGTAAAAAGGGCGGGCGGATAAATATAAAGACATCTTTTTATTCAGGGTTGGCTCTAGGTTCTTTTGGAGAAAAAAATAAAAAGCTGCAGTTAATGATAACTGTGTCTGACAATGGACCAGGAGTTTCAAAAAATATTATAACCGATATATTTGATCCATTTAGTACGACAAAAATTGGAGGCTCTGGGCTTGGACTTCCATTGGTTGCAAAAATAATATCTGAGCATGGTGGATTCATCGAACTGGACGAGATCTCCGAAGGTGCTTGCTTTAAAGTTTATCTTCCTGCCCGTGACGTCCCTCTATCCGAAAGGATGCACTAGTGGAAGGAAGCGTAATAATTGCAGATGATGATAGATCGCTAAGAATGATATTAGCTCAAGCATTATCTCGTGCTGGCTGTAAAGTAAGAGCAACAGGTACTCTGAGTACTTTATGGCGTTGGCTTGAAGATGGTGAAGGTGAGGTGCTCGTAACTGATGTTATGATGCCAGATGGGGATACTATAGAGCTTATACCGAGAATAAAAAAGAAACGACCTGAAATGCCTATCATTGTAATGTCTGCGAAAAATAATATAAATACTGCTATGCGCGCAAATCAATTTGGTGCTTATCAGTATTTGCCAAAACCGTTTGATTTAAAGGATCTTGTTTCATCTGTGAATACAGCGATGAAGATAAAGTTAAGCTCTTCACCGAGTTTAAAAAATAATTTGTCAAATGTAGACAGTCATTTAGAAGACAACTTACCAATAGTGGGCAGTTCACCAGTAATGCAGAACGTTTACCGTATTTTGTCAAAATTAATCAACACGGATTTTAATATACTTATAGAAGGAAAATCCGGGACTGGAAAAAATTTAATAGCAAGGGTTCTACATGATTTTGGAACTAAAAGAGACAAAAGTTTTTTAAGCATAAACCTCTCCCTTATGTCGTTGGAAGAGTTAAAAAATATTTTCTTGAAGAATTTTGATGGTCAATCTAATGAAATTGGAACCCTATTTTTAGATGAAATAAGTAGTGCTAGTTTTGAAGTCCAAAATTTTATTCTTTCTATTCTTAACAAGAAAGAATCTGATGAAAAAGGTTATGCTCAAGTTAAAATTGTAAGCTCTTCAAGGCAAGATCTAAAGGAAGCAATAGAAAATGGCAGATTTCGCGAAGATTTGTATTACAGGCTAAACGAGGTTTCGCTTGTAATTCCATTGCTTGAGGAAAGATTGGGAGACATCCCGGAACTTGCCACTCATTTTTTTAAAGAGTTTTCAAGAAATGGTACGGAGCCAAAATCTCTTACAAAAAACTCCATAGAACTTATTAAAAAGAAAAAATGGTCTGGGAACGTTAGGGAATTTAAAAATTTCATTGGTCGGCTTTCATTAGTTTCAAGTACTGACATTATCGATGAAAAAATTACGAGGCATGAACTTTCAATGATCACGCCTGAAGAAGTTGATTTGAATACACTAGAGGGGTCTAAAATATCGAAGTCTCTTGAAATACATTTATCTCATTACTTTCGATCACTTGGAGACAGTTTACCGGCTCCAGGGTTATACCAAACAGTTTTAAAGGAAGTAGAAGTACCCTTAATAAACTTGACCCTTGATCTTTGTCATGGAAATCAAATTAAAGCTGCTAAACTACTTGGAATTAATAGAAATACATTAAGAAAAAAAATTAAAGACTATGATTTAGTTGTTACACGTGGTAAAAAATTGATGTAAATTTGCAACAAATAGGTCAAAAAGATTGTAAATACATTTAAAAATAGAGACGCCATAAGTAATATCTTAGACAAATTTTTATTTTCTAATTTGGCAACATTTATTGTTGTTTTTTTAGGCCCACTATTGTCCATTATAACATTTTTAGCCTTCAGTATTACCGAGGAGTCTTCAAGACCGGAGTTATTGTCAGCAATTATAGTATTAGATTTTCTTTATATCTTAATTGTGGGTATATTAATCTTATTCAAAGTGGCAAAAGTTTTTGCTAACCAAAGAGCTAGAGGAGGAGGATCGACGCTCCATCTTAGAATTACCTCGGTCTTTTCAATTTTAGCGCTGTCTCCTGCGATAATTGTAGCTGTCTTTGCTACAATATCACTAAATTTTGGCTTGGAAGACTGGTTTTCAGAGAAAGTTCAAAGGGTCGTAGGAAATTCATTGGAGTCCGCTCGTGCCTATAAGATGGAGCATACACAAAGTTTGAAAAATGATGCCTTTTGGTTGTCTAAAGTTTTAAATGCTGAGAAGCAATTCAGACCTTTTTTGAGTGATGGTGATTTAAGAAAAATCCTCAATGTAAACCAACAAGAAGGTATATCTAAATCATTTTTAATTAATTATTCTGGCATGCTAAAAGTCAGGGGTGACAGGAGTTACTTGTTTGATTTTAAGCCGGTAACAGATTATGACGTGCTTGTTGCAAAAAATGAGGGAATTGCCGTTATTGAAGATCTTGAAAACAATGAGTTTAGGGCAATTGTTTTTATGGAAGCGTTCCCTGATAGATTGCTTTATGTAACTAGAAATGTTGATGGAGAAGTTTTATCTTTATTAGATCAAACAAAAGAGACAGTTATATTGTATGATAAAATTGAGAACGAGCGAGGCCAATTGCTCTTTGAATTTGGTCAGCTTTATCTAGGTTTTTCAATTGTATTAATACTATCAGCCATATGGTTTGCTCTCTGGATTGCTGAAAGGCTAACAAAGCCTGTGAGTAATTTGGTAACCGCTGTTGCAAAAGTGGCAGATGGAGATCTCACAGCAGAGGTTTCTGAAGAAAAAGGCAGAGATGAAGTCGCTATTCTAGGCAAAGTATTTAATAAAATGACTAGGCAAATAAAAAAGCAGAGAGACTCACTTTTATCGATTAACAGTAAAACCGAAGAAAAAAAGCGCCAATTTGAAGCTGTTCTGGATGGAGCTTCAGGCGGGATAATTGGAACAAATGCAGATGGAACAATCGAAGTCATAAACGTAGCAGCTGAAAAAATACTTGGATTATCGGAAAACGAAGGTTTATCTAAGAATTTAAAAGAAATCGTACCAGAATTTATACCCTTATTTAATAAGGTAATTTTTATAGACGGCGGGTCACTAGAGGAAGAAGTTGAAATTTTTAGAGAAAATATAAAAGAAAAGATATTTTTGAAAATTTCTATAATAAAATCTGATAAAGGTCAACTGGAAGGCTATGTTTTTACGTTTGATGACTTGACTGATTTAGTTGCAGCTCAGCGTTCAGCAGCATGGGGAGATGTAGCTAGAAGGGTCGCTCATGAAGTGAAAAACCCGCTCACGCCTATAAAATTAGCTGCTGAAAGACTAAAAAAGTATTTCTTTAACCTGAATGAAAATGACAGGCATTCCGCTTCTGAGTATGCAAATATGATTATAAGACAGACTGAGAGTTTAAGTCGGTTAGTCACTGAGTTCAGTAATTTTTCTAGATTACCTTTACCTAAAAAAGCAGAATTAGACCTATGCAAGTTAACAGAGAGCGCAATTTTATTACAAAAGGTTGCTCATAAAGACGTCATTTTTAAGTTTAAAAAGAATAAAGATCGCATTCTCATTTTGGGAGACGGTCAAATGCTTAACCAAGCACTTTTAAACCTTATAAAAAACTCTATTGAGTCAATAACTTCTGCAAAGGAAACCGGATTGATTGATGAAAATAAGTCTTATGGTCAGGTAGAGGTAGATATCCGAACTCAAAATAATGAAGTTTGTGTAACTATCTTAGATAATGGAGTTGGGCTTCCAAAAAATGTAAACCGCTTGTTCGAACCATACGTTACGATAAAAAAAGAGGGTACCGGCTTGGGTTTATCGATTGTAAAAAGGATTATTGAAGATCATTTAGGCAGTTTATTTCTCATTCAAGGTCAGAAAATAAAGGGTTGTGATCATTTTGGAGCAGAAGCAAAAATTATATTACCTACCATAAACTCTAAAAAGCAAGAAATTGATACAAAATTAAATCTCAAAGGAGAGCAAATAAAATGAGTTATATACTCGTAGTTGATGATGAAAAAGATATTAGAGATTTAATTAGTCAAATCTTATTTGAAGAAGGCCATACAGTAAAGCTGGCACACAATTCGACTTCCGCTATGGATTATATAAATAACGCAGAACCAGATCTAATTATATTAGATATTTGGCTCCAAGATAGTGAAATGGATGGTATTGAGATCCTTAAGTCAGTAAAGCAAAATAATCCTTTATGTCCCGTAGTTGTGATATCAGGACACGGAAATATAGAAATAGCAGTTGCGGCAGTTAAGCAAGGTGCATACGACTTTATCGAAAAGCCATTTAATACTGATCAACTTTTGCTTGTGATAAATAGAGCCTTAGAAGCATCAAGTTTAAGAAAAGAAGTTTTTTCTTTGCAAAATAAAGAAATGAATGAAAGTAAAATGGTCGGTGGAACAGGTGCTTTTAAAATATTAAAACAAAAGCTGGATAAGTTGAGGAAGTCAAATGGAAGAATACTCATTTCTGGTCCATCTGGGTGTGGAAAGGAAATTGCCGCAAGATATATCCATCAAAATTCCCAACGCGCAAATAATAGATTTTTGACTGTAGCATGCGCATCTATTCAATCTGAAAAAATGGAAGAGCTTCTATTTGGTCAAGAAGTTGAAGGGAAAGTAAATCCAGGCCTCTTTGAAAGAGCGCACGGAGGAACATTGTTTTTTGATGAGGTTGCAGAACTTCCTATAGGTACACAGGCAAAAATTTTAAGAATTTTAGTTGATCAAGTTTTTACTAGGGTTGGTGGTAAAAATATAGTGAGAGTAAATTGTAGAATAATTTCTTCTACTTCCAAGGATCTGGCGATTGAGATAGAAAAGGGACATTTTAAGGAAGAGCTTTTTCATAGATTTAATGTAGTCCCAATAAGAATTCCGTCTCTTGAAGAAAGAATTCTTGATATTCCAATCTTATCTACCTATTTCATTGAATGGTTAGCTAAAAGCGAAGGTTTGCCAAGTAAACAATTGACCGATTCTGCTATTAGAAAGTTACAAAATATGAGCTGGCCTGGTAATATAAGGCAGTTAAAAAATACCATTGAAAGAGCACTTATCTTGGGCTCAAGTAAAACAGTTATAAACCCCGATGATATTTTTGAGTTCATAGAAGCTGGTAAAAATAATTTTCATAGCAATACATTAGATTTTAACAATGATTTGTTTGCAAATAAATCACTTCGATTAGCAAGAGAAGAGTTCGAAAGGGCTTATTTACAGTATCAAATCAGTAAGTTTGGTGGAAATGTATCCAAGACTGCTAGTTATGTTGGGATGGAAAGGTCTGCGCTTCATAGAAAGATGAAATTGTTAAATATCGAAAGCGCTCTAAAAGAAAGATAACAAACATTTTTAGGGAAAAATTTTATGAAAATTATAGTTTGTGGCGCTGGTCAAGTTGGATTACAAATAGCAAAGCATCTTTCTGACGAACGAATGGACGTGATAGTTATAGACAAATCGTCAGACCTAATCAAAAAAGTAGTTGATGAACTGGATGTTTCTGCTGTTTGTGGCTATGCTTCTTATCCTAATGTTTTGGAACGTGCTGGAGCGCATGATGCAGATATGATTATAGCAGCTACGCTGTCTGATGAAGTTAATATGGTAACTTGCCAAATTGCACATTCTATATTCTCTATCCCAAGAAAAATTGCCAGAATTAGATCAAACTTTTACCTTGAAGAAAATTATTCTAGTTTTTATCGTTCTGATCATCTGCCGATAGACGAGATAATATCTCCTGAGAGAGAGATTGCAGAAGGTTTACTTAAACGGTTAGAAGTTCCAGTTGCATTTGAGGTTACAGAGTTTTTGGACGGATCAGCTGTTTTAATTGGCCTGACTTTAAAAGAGGAATGTGCCGTATTATCAACGCCTTTAAGGCAGTTATCTGAGCTTTTTTCTACACTCAATGCAATTGTTGTTGGTATAAGAAGGGGTAATAACCTGTTTGTTCCAGATCCTGAAGATGAGTTACAGCCTAACGACAACATTTATATTTTCAGCGACAAAAAAGATCTTAGCCGTACAATTGAGATTTTTGACAAAAAAAGTTTTATAGGGAAGTCAATCGTTATCTTGGGGATGGGAGCTATAGGACAAAATGTTGCTAAAATGTTAGAAAACAAGAAAAACGAGGGTATAAACGTAAAGGTTATTGAAAAGTCAAAAGATAGGGCTGTAGACGCTGCTGATTTGCTAGAGAAGACTGTTGTGTTAAACGGAGATGGACTTGATACAGAGACCTTAGAGGAAGCTAACGTTGGCATATCAGATTTCTTTGTAGCTTTAACAGATGACGATAAAACAAATTTGATTGCTTGTTCTAAAGCAAAGTCATTTGGTTGTAAGTTTACAATGGCACTAATTAATGACCCATCATTGGATAAAATGATCGCAACCATGGGAATAGATTCTTTTATTAGTCCAAAGTCTATTACTGTTTCGTCTATTCTTCGTCACATAAGGCATGGAATGGTACGGTCTGTATATTCTTTAGGCGATGGAGAAGCCGAAGTTTTGGAGTTTCGTGTACTGGAATCGTCTCCTATTGCTGGGAAAACTCTTAAAGACGTAGATTGGCCAAAAGACTCCTTAGCCGGTTTATTAAAGAAAGATTCTGAAGTATTAGTGCCCAGAGGCAATACCAGGTTCGAAACAGGGGATGTCCTAACTGTTTTTTGTTTAAGGGATGATATAAATAAGGTAGAAAATTTGTTTCAAGTGGGCGTAGACTTTTTTTAAAAAAGTGCTAACTTAGACACTAATTCATTAAAGGCACTACAAAATGGCGTCATCACAATCAAATCTACAAGATACTTTTCTTAACTCTGTAAGAAAAAGTAAAAATCCTGTAACACTTTTTTTGGTTAATGGAGTTAAACTTCAAGGCGTTATTACTTGGTTTGATAACTTTTCTGTTCTTTTAAGAAGAGAGGGAACGGTGCAGCTGGTTTATAAACATGCTATTTCAACTATTATGCCTTCACTTCCTCTTGATCTAATAGGCGAAGAAAGTGAAGAAAGGTAGTAGTTAGGATTTGCGCACGTATGTTATTTCTGTAACTTTTCAGGATAGACATAAATACTATTACAATGAAGATGAATTTTTCAAATTAGCATGTTCCTTAAACGCTTTACAGATAATTAAAAGTTCCGTTTTACGTTTATCTAAAAGTAACCCTGCTTTTTTTATTTCAAAGGGACATCTGCATAATATCAAAAGTTTCGTTTCAGAGAACGATATTGGACTTATTTTAATAGATAACTCTTTGACTCCTGTTCAGCAAAGAAATCTTGAGAAAAGGCTTATTGCCAAAGTTTTGGACAGAACTGGTCTGGTTTTAGAGATATTTGGAAGTAGAGCTCAATCTAAAGAGGGTATGCTTCAAGTAGAACTAGCGCATCTTTTGCACCAAAAATCACGATTGGTAAGAAGCTGGACTCACCTTGAAAGGCAAAGAGGAGGAAAAGGATTTCTTGGTGGACCTGGAGAAACTCAGATTGAATCTGATAGGAGAAGCCTAGCATCTAAAATATTTAATATTAGAAAGTCTATTAGCAAAGTTAGAAATACTAGAAGTGTACAAAGAAACCAAAGATTAAAAAATAGTATACCTTTGGTTTCTTTTGTGGGTTATACCAACGCTGGAAAATCGACGCTTTTTAATGCCTTCCCAAACAAAAAAACAAAGTCAGAAAATAGGCTATTTTCAACTCTTGATCCTTATTTAAAAAAATGTGGGTCACCAAAAAAAGAGTATATAATTTCTGATACTGTTGGATTTATAAGAAATTTACCTACCCCACTAGTAATGGCTTTTAGAGCAACATTAGAAGAAATAAGCTTTTCAGATCTTATTGTTCATGTGGTGGATGTATCAGACGAATACGCAGATAAAAACGCTGAGGTGGTTTATAACACTTTGGAGGTATTGGGTATAGATACTATAGACAAATCTAGAATTGTTGAAGTTCATAACAAAATTGACATTAGTGTTCGTCCAAGATTTTTGCCTTTTTTAGAAGGACTGCCAAAGGACAAAATTTTTTCTATTTCTGCAGCAAAAAAACAAGGTCTAGAGAATCTTCTCCAAGGAATAGAAAAGAAATTGTATAAAAAAATAATACAGGAGGATATTATTTTAGCTGTAAATGAAACAGAAAAAATAAAGTGGCTATATATAAATCAGTTGGTTAAATCCTCTGAGTTGATAGAAAGCGATATAAAACTTCAATTGATCTGGGATAGTGATAAAAAACAAAAATTTAATGAAACTTTTGTGGAGATGGTTTGATAATTTGAAAGAAAGGAGAAATGTCAAAATCCTTTGGCAAACAATAAGTAGGATGGCGCAATACTATAGATTTGAACTTATCTCTAAATGGAAGTATCGGATGGTTTATTTCCTTGAAAGCTTCCGCAATTAGAGAAGAACAAATTGCTTTTGTTGGATCTCCAGCGCCAATCCCAATTAAATTTCTTCTGAATTTTTTTGGAACTGGCGGATTTGGGTAAACAAATCTAATTAAGTCGATAATGTTTTTCAAATCATATTTTGATCCTATTTTTTTAATTAAATGATCAATTAGAATCTCTCTTTTTTTATTGCTTAAGAATATCGGTCTACATATCCTAAGGTTATGGTGCACATAAACATCAATATCAGTATATTTGCACCCATCAACTGCCTTAACTTCAATTAGACAGTGACTGAAAGACGCTGCTTTACCTATAAAAATTGCTGCATGAGACCAATTAGAACTGGTGATGAATTGGATTGCACTACTTACCCGACTCTGTCCTTCAACTAAAACTACATCGCCTGGTTTTAAAGCAGATTTTATATCATCAATGCTAATTTTAAAGTAATAATCTTCATAAATATGTTCCTTGGTCAGAAACTTCGCTAGCTGGGTGCCAATGATTTGTAATAACATCAATACGATTAGCTCTCCATTAGCTGACGCCAGTGTATTCTACATAAAGATTCATACAAATCATTTCCTCCGATCTGTATTTGAGATCCATCTTTAATAGGCTTATTCTTAGTTGATTTTCTTACAACCATAGTAGCTTTTTTCCCACAATGACATATTGTTCTTATTTCCTTTAATTCATCGGCTAAACCAAGGAGTGCAGATGATCCAGGAAATAAATTACCCTGAAAGTCAACCCTTAGTCCGTAACACAAAACAGGAAGAAAGAGGTCATCAACAGCTTTTGCGAGTTGCCACACTTGCTCTTTGGTTAAGAATTGAGCCTCATCAATCAAAACACATGCAATTGGAGAGCTTTTTTGCTTTGATTTCAGTAAGTTATATAAGTTTAGTCTGTTATTAAAGGTATCAGCTCGTTTATCTATCCCTATCCTGCTAGCTATTTTTCCTTCGCCAGATCTATTATCAATTTCTGCTGTTAAAAGGTATGGCACCATACCTCTTTCCTCATAGTTATGGGCAGCTTGTAACAGAATTGTTGATTTGCCTGCATTCATGGTTGAATAATTAAAAAATAACTTAGCCATAACCTATCCTAACTCTAAAATCTCACGTGCTTTTTTCCACGAGGCAACGGGTCTATCGTACCGGTCACAAATTTCTTTAGCAATCTTTACTAAACTGGCATTCGAAGGCGCCAATGTCTTTTTATCAATTCTAATGTTATCTTCCAATCCTGTTCTAACGTGTCCACCCAGTTTTATGCACCATTCATTCAATAGTCTTTGATTTTTTCCAATCCCTGCGCCACACCATGACGCTTTTGGCAAAAGCCGGTTTATGGTCTTAATATAATATTTGAAAACATCAAAATCTGCAGGCATGGCATTTTTTACTCCCATAACAAATTGAATATATAAATTTCCTTTTAATTTATTTTGTTTGGCTAAACTAGCGGCTTGATGAATATGAGATAAATCAAATATTTCTATTTCAGGCTTTATAGAATTTCTAATCATTTCTTCTGCAAGCCAATCAACAAGATCTGGAGGGTTTTCATAAACTCTAGTCGGAAAATTGTTAGAGCCAACCGTCAACGACGCCATATCTGGTTTTAGTCCTAGCATTTTTCCGCGGTCAAAACCATGGCCTGAACGACCGCCAGTGGAAAGTTGTATTATCATCCCAGGACAATATTTTTCAATACCTTCTTTCAATCTTCTATATTTATCAGGGTCGATACTTGGTGTTCCATCATCATTACGAACATGGCAATGGGCTATACTAGCGCCTAATTCAAAGCATTCTTGAGTACTTTCTATCTGTTCCGATATGCTTATTGGGACTGCAGGGTTATCTTTTTTTGTAGGTACAGAGCCTGTAATTGCAACACATATGATACATGGATCATTCATCCCTGTAATATAGGTTGAAATAAGGTAAATTAAAAATAAAATATCGGTGGATTATGTGTTCTTATCTTATTAAGGTTAATCATGTATTACGTTGCTTTTAACTCTAATGCCTACCTACACCATATTGCTTTGCACACTACCCGTCCTTTGGAATTGGCTAAGTTTTATGAAAAGGCATTATCTATAGGAAGGAAACCAGTAAAAGGTGGTTGGGTTTTATCCGGGGCTAGAAGAAAAATTCTTATATTGAGAAATAGACAAAATAGCCTGGGATTTGCAAGTTTTGCCTGTCAAGACAACCGCTCTTTTAAAGCCTTAAAAACAAATTTCATGGAAAAGGGTATAAAAACATTTCAAGATGATAAATCTCTTTTTAAGAATAATAATTTCTATATTTTAGACTGCGATGAAAATAAAATTTATTTTGGGCTTGCCGAAAATAAAAAGGATCAAATTTCGAATCTTTATGGTCCAATACAGCATATTACTTTTACCTCAGAAAATTTAAATAATTTTGTTGACTTTTATGTTAATAAACTTGGATTTAAAATTTCAGATAAAGTTATTAATAAAAAAGGTCAGCTTACAACTTGCTTTATGAGATCAAACCAGGAGCATCACACTGTTGCATGTTTTTTAAGCAACAAATCGGGTTTGGATCATTATAGTTTTGAAGTAGGAACATGGGAATGGATAAAAAAATGGTGTGATCATTTTTCAAAACAAAACATTCAATTGGTTTGGGGGCCAGGTCGTCACGGCCCGGGCAATAATCTTTTTGCATTTATTGAAGATCCTGATGGGAATAAAATTGAGATTTCTGCTGAGTTAGAAATTGTTCATGATAGACAAGCTAAAAAATGGTCTCATGAACCCAAAACATTAAATTTATGGGGTAATGCAATAATGCGCTCTTAAAGGAGAAAATTTATGAAATATGCAAGTTTTTTAAGACTAGGTGAAACCTGTTTTGGAGTTTTCCATCAGGGAAAAATTTTTGATCTAACCTATCAACTGGCTGGTGGTTCTTCTAGCTTGAAAGAAGCTATTCATTTTGGAAGTATTCCAGAAAATGCAGAAGAACTAGAAAACTATTTAGCTAATGTCACTGCTTACGAACCTGCTGATATAACATTTCTACCTGTTATACCAGATCCAGGAAAAATTTTTTGTGTTGGGCTGAATTATGAAAAGCATAGGAAAGAAACAGAAAGACCAGAAGTCAAATATCCAACAATTTTTACAAGGTTTGCAGAAAGCCAAGTTGCGCATAGAGAAGCGATAATCAAGCCTAATTTGTCTGATAGAGTAGACTTTGAAGGTGAGTTAGCTGTAGTAATCGGAAAAGGTGGTAAAAACATCTCTAAGGAAGAAGCTATGCAAAGTATTGCAGGATATACTTGTTATAACGATGTTTCTATTAGGGATTACCAGAGACATACCAGTCAGTTCGTCCCTGGAAAAAACTTCTCAAAAACAGGTGGTTGTGGGCCATTTTTAAAATTGGAATCGTCGATAAAAAATTACCAAAGCTTAACTATTCAAACAATATTGAATGGTGAGGTTATGCAAGAAGCAAAGCTTGATCAATTGATTTTCAAAATACCTGAGATAATCTGCTATATTTCGTCTTTCACTCCTTTAGTAGCTGGAGACATTATTGTTACTGGAACGCCGGGTGGAGTTGGGGATAGGCGAGATCCACCCTTATACATGAAAAATGGTGATATCATAGAAGTTGAAATTTCGGAAGTGGGTAAGCTAGTTAACCCCGTGCTCGACGAAAATATTATCTTGTAAATGCTTATCAAATTATTGTGAAGAAAAATTTTGATGTAATTATTGTTGGAATGGGTCCTTCCGGTCTCGTTTTAGCTGGCTTGCTTGCCAACTATGGCATTAAGGTTGGTATTTTTGAAAGGAATGAGAGTACTATCAATGAACCACGAGCGGTATCTATAGATGATGAGTCTCTTCGAGTTCTGCAAAGCTTCTTGTTGCATCAGGCTGTTTTAAAAAATGTTTCACAAAATTATGGATCTCATTACTACGATGCAAAAGGTAAGCTTTTTTTGAAAGTTGAGCCCAATTCACGTGAAAATGGCTTTTTTAAACGAAATGCTTTTGATCAACCGACTTTTGAAAGCACATTGAGAAAATATCTGGAGAATAAAAAAAATATCGATGTTAATTTTTCGCATACGCTAGTTTCTGTAAAAAACGAGACCAATCGTGTTATCGCAAATTTTGAGGATAGCGAAGGGATAAAAAAAAGCTTTTTGGGACGGTATCTCGTAGGTTGTGATGGCGGACAGTCGACTGTTAGAGACCTTATTGGCGCGGTAATGAAAGGTAGTACTTTCAATCAAAAATGGTTAGTTGTTGATATATATAAAACCAGAAATTTTTTTAGGCATACGCAGGTGTATTGTAACCCTAAGCGTCCATCCATAACTTTACCTGGGCCTAATGGTATAAGGAGATATGAGTTTAAATTAAATGATGGAGAGAGATCTGAAAAGTTAAGTGAAGATTTTACAAGAAGGCTTTTAGCAAGTGTCGGAGTAGATGGAAAAGCAAAGATTAGAAGATCAAAGGTATATCAGTTTCACGCATTAATCTGTTCAGAATGGAAAAGAAAATCTGTGTTTATTGCAGGTGACGCAGCGCATTTGTCTCCGCCCTTCGCTGGTCAGGGAATGAATAGCGGAATTAGAGATGTAGGGAACTTGGGTTGGAAGTTAGCGTTAGCTATAAAAAAACCAAAATCGAATGATATACTAGAAACCTATTTTCTGGAAAGAAGAGAACATTGCTGGGCTCTAATTAATTTGGCGATACGAATGGGTAAAATAATGATGCCAAAAAACAGCTTTGCTTCTTTCTTTAATGCATCTTTTTTTAGGCTCATCAAGATAAATAAAACGCTGCTTAGTTATGTGTCTCAAATGAAGTATCGACCCAAACCTAAAATAAATACGGGATTTGTTTTTTTTCACGGGAAAGAGACAAGATATGAAAAAAAATTAATTGGAACATTATTTCCACAACCCTTAGTTCAAGATAAAACAGGAATTTTGTATAATTTGGATGAGGTTTTGGGCAACAAATTTTCTTTGGTTTGCTACATCAAAAACCACGAGATTTACATCAGTCTGGAGAAACATCTTAATAATCTCTCAAAAACTTGTAAGGTTGTTGTTTTATTGGACCAATCATGCATGATTTTTCCAAGTAGGCATAAGATTGTTCGAGATTATAATAATCTTCTAGAAAAAACGGACTTTAGGGTGCCGGAGAATAGTGTCCTTTTAATCCGACCTGATAAATTAATCTCTGCAATCTATAAAAAAAATAATCTTCATTATTTATCAAATTTATTTAATAATAACGAGATATTTAGTTTTTAGAGTGTATAGTTACTATAAATTTACAAATTATTAACATCTGTGGAGGAGTTAAATGAAATTATTTTTAAGATTTTTAGTTGCATCTGCTTCTGTATTATTTCTTTCAATATCTGCGTATGCGGGAGAAGTTGTACTAAAGTTCCATTCATTTCCACCAATGCCTGCCAATTCTAACGCAAAATTTGTTAAGCCGTGGAGTGAAAAGGTATTAGCGGAATCAAATGGAGAAATAAAAGTTGAGATATATCCTGCGATGCAGCTTGGTGGGAAACCACCTCAACTTGTTGATCAAGTAAGAGACGGCGTGGTAGATATCGTTTGGACTGTTGCCGGTTATACACCAGGAAGATTTCCACACTTGGAAGCGTTTGAATTGCCGTTTATGCCTGCGTCTGCTGAGGCGACATCTCAAGCACTTCAAGAATACGTAGACACTGTAGCTGCTTCTGATCTTAAAGATTATAAGGTTTTAGCCGTTTTTTGTCATGCTCCTGGAAAAATTCATACTAAGGAAAAAGTTATAAAGTCTGCAGCTGATTTAAATGGCATGAAGATGCGTGGTCCTACAAGAGTGATTACCAAAATGTTAGAGGGCTTAGGAGCAACGCCGGTTGGAATGCCTGTTCCTGCAGTCGCTGGAGCACTATCCAAGGGTGTGATCGATGGAATGGTTGTGCCTTGGGAAATTATGCCCTCTTTTAAACTTCACGAGCTTACAAAAGCACATACAACAGTTTCGGGTTCTAGAGGTCTATACACAACCCCATTTTTGTTTCTAATGAATAAAGCGAAATATGAGTCTTTGAGTGATGAGCATAAAAAGGTTATCGATAATAATGCTGGTCTTGCCCTTGCAAAACTGGCCGGACAGCTTTGGGACGGTTTCGAAGTTCCAGCTAGGAAGTTAGCATTAGATGCTGGCGGAACCATACATTCTCTATCAGGAGGCCCTCTTGCGGAAATGAAAGCAGCTGGTGAAGTTCTTGAAAAGGATTGGATTAAATCTGCTAATGATCGGGGCTTAGATGGTGCAATGCTTGTTAAAACTGCGAAAGATTTAATTTCAAAATATGATAAGTAAAAACACATCGTTAGATATTGAAGAAACAGAGCGCCCAAATGATATTTTTGGGCGCTTTTTACTTATTATTGTAACTTATCTTGCAATTTGTGGAGGTATAGTACTTGTCGTAATAGTACTGATAAATTTCATTTCTATAGCAGGGAGAACAATGTTCGGTAAGCCTCTTACAGGAGACTTTGAACTCGTTGAAATGGGATGTGCGGTTGCGATGTTTTCATTTTTGCCGCTTTGTCAATTTAAGAATGGGAACGTTATTGTAGATTTTTTTACAATAAATTTCTCAAACAAAATTAAAAACAGCTTAAATGGGCTTGGAGCTTTTTTGTTTTTTTTAGTAGCCTCTTTTTTTACATGGAGAATGGTTTACGGAGCCTTAGACATGTACAAGTACAATGAGCAAACGATGTTGCTTCAAATTCCCGTTTGGATTCCATTTGTTCCAGCGGTTATTTCTTTTGGTATTCTATCAATAACCTGCCTTTATACATCAATAATATTTTTCAACTCGGCTTTAAAATAGAAAATATTTATCATGGATAGACTTTACCTCGGTATATTAGCTTTCCCAATTCTTTTTTCTTTGTTGGCTGTGAGAGTTCCTATTGGTTTAGCAATGTTAGTCGTTGGCTGTTCAGGAACAGTTTTTATAGCTGGTTGGTTGCCTATTATGTCCCAAGTAAAGACTAGTGCATGGCATCTTTTTTCAAATTATTCATTCACTGTTATCCCTTTATTTTTACTTATGGGAAATTTTGCATCTAAAGCAGGGATGAGTGAATCTCTGTTTCGGTTTGCTGGTGCTTGTCTTGGACACAGAAGAGGTGGGGTGGCTATGGCAGCAGTCGGTGCATGTGCTGGTTTTGGCGCTATATGTGGTTCATCTCTTGCTACAGCTGCTACCATGGGTCGTGTGGCCCTTCCTGAGCTACGTAGAATGGGTTATTCTGGATCTTTGAGTACTGGGGCCTTGGCTGCTGGTGGCACCTTAGGTATTTTGATACCCCCATCAGTTATTTTGATAATCTATTCAATTTTAACTGAACAAAATATTGCAAAAATGTTTTTAGCAGCTTTTGTACCTGGGATTTTAGCCGCAATTGGATATCTGCTAGCAATAGCGATTTTCGTAAGGATAAAGCCAGATTCGGGTCCACCCACAAGCTATGTAGGATGGAGCCAAAGGCTTAATTTATTTGGGCAAGTTTGGCAAATACTTGTTATATTTTTTCTTGTAATTGGAGGTATTTATCTCGGATGGTTTACGCCCACCGAGGGTGCTTCAATTGGTGCAGCCGGTACCGGTATCATGGCACTTTTTACCAAAGGTTTCAATTTTAGTGATTTAATAGATGTTATTAAGGATACAGCCGTTACATCCGCTATGATTTTTTTAGTATTATTAGGGGCTGAGTTCTTTAATTCTTTTATTGCACTTACCCAAATAACTAATGAATTGGCGAAATTTGTAATCAGTAATGAGCTCTCTCCATATCTAGTCGTATTTTGTATATTAGTTCTATACATTCTTTTAGGTTGTCTTATGGATAGCTTAGCCATGATATTGCTAACTATACCCGTATTTTTTCCGATCATTATTGAGTTAGATTTTGGTATGAGTATTGAGGAGGTTGCAATTTGGTTTGGTATCCTCACTCTTATCGTTGTTGAAGTGGGACTAATAACCCCACCAGTAGGCTTGAATGTTTTCATAATTAATAAAATGGCAAAAAATGTTCCAATTTCAGATACCTTTATTGGAGTTTTGCCATTTTTAATAAGCGACCTTATTAGAGTCGGCATACTGTTTATCTTTCCTGGTATAAGCTTGTTTTTAATTCGCCTCATGGGGTGATGTAATTTGGAGGTGTTATAATGAAAAATGAAGAAATAATGGACTCATTGAAGGTCATTAAGTGTCAACATGTTTCTCTCGAAGTTAGTAATGTAGACGTTTCTCTAAAGTTTTATAGAGACTTTCTAGGATTAAAGCTCTCAGAAAGGCATTATGCCAATGAAAATCCCGCCATACCCTTCGAAATGGCGTTTATGAGACTAGGTAAGCAACATCATGATCTAGTACTAACTCATGATCCAAAGAGAGACTATCCAGAAAAAATATTTAATTCTGGTCCTGCCGGAATTCATCATTATGCATTCGAATGTCCAAATAAAAAAAGTTTTGACATGTATTTAGAAAGAGCGAAAGAAATGTCACTAGAAATTGTGAGGGGACCCGTTCTTCATAGTGCGTATCAATCTAAAGGCGATGGAACGTGGGGAGAAAACTGGAGTTTTTACGTTTTAGATCCGGATAAACACCGCATAGAAATTTTTTGTGAAATGGCAGAGATAGACAACGCTGGTTGCTATATAATGGAAAATGGTAAAAAGGTACCTGACAAAAAGGCAGAAGAAATTTAATTAAAATACATGATGAAAAAGAATTTTGATTGCATTGTTATTGGTTACGGTCCTGTTGGCGCCTTACTTTCGATATTTCTATCAAAATTAGGACTAAGTGTTGCGGTAATAGATAAGAATTTAGATGTTTACCCATTGCCGCGAGCAATACATTTTGACGAAGAAGTTATGCGTATTTTTCAAATGGTTAATCTTAGTGAGCAAATTTCTAATATCTCACGAATAGGTACTAAGGGGATGCATTTTGTCGATGAAGAAGACAATATTTTAATGGTAAGAAAAGGATCAGACTCCATAGGAGAATTTGGTTGGCAAAAAAGCTGGTATTTTCATCAACCTCAGCTTGAAAGACTCTTGAGGAGTAACGCAGAGAAGGAAAAAAACTTCGTTAGCTTTTTGGGATATGAAGCCCAAAAAATCAACCAGGATAGTGATTTTGTAACTGTGACATCATATAGCAAGAGTTTAAAAAAGGAGCTTTTACTACAAAGCAAATACCTAGTTGGTTGCGATGGAGCAAACTCAAATACTAGCGACTTTATAGGGCAAGAAGTAAAAGATTACGGATTGAAAGAAAAGTTTTTAGTCCTCGACCTAAAAGTTGATAATCGATACCAAAACATAAAAACCTTGCCAGATTACACTGTTCAGCACTGTGATAAGGTTAGGCCAGTTACGCGTTGTTACATAAGTAAAAAAAGAAGAAGATGGGAAATCAAAATATTACCTAGTGATAATGAAAACGAGTTCTTAAAAAGTAAAACTATCTGGAAATTCCTAGGCAAATGGATAGAAAAGAAAAGTGCAAAAATCGAGCGTAGCCAATTATATACATTTAGATCAATACTTAAGAAGAAGTGGTTTAAAAATAGGGTAATTTTAGCAGGAGACAGCGCACACCTTTCACCTCCCTTTCTAGGACAAGGTATGTGCGCTGGTATTCGTGACGTAGCATCATTGGCTTGGCGTTTAAACGGATATGCCTGCAATAAACTGTCGGCTGATGATTTAATAAACTATCAAGCAGAAAGGTTTCCGCATGTATCTGCTTTTATTAAGTTGGCTTCTGAAGTAGGCAAGATAATGTCTAACCCAGGCTTGCTTAAGAAATCTGTAAGGTCACAAAGCATGCGATTATTTGATTTCCCAAAACCGAGATTAAAAAAAGGTTTTTTCTATAAATGCTCTTTATCTGGGACGCTTTTTCCACAATTTACTGAGCATAGTAAAAAAAGCGATGATAGCCTTGGGTATAAATTTATCTTACTAGTTTTAAAAGATGCTACATGTTGCGATGTTAATATTGATAAAAAAATATTGATTAAAAAAATCGCTAAAGGATCTTTAAGAAACTGGATTGCAAAAAGCAAAAAAGAAGCGGTAATCATTCGACCAGATAAATATATTTTTGGCAGCGCTTCGTCAAAAAAGGAAGTCAAATTACTACTGAATTATTTCAACGAATTGTACAAAATTTAACAGTGCTTTAATAGTATAAAGCAAAACAATGATTTTATTGATATTTTACAGTTTTGTTTCCCTTTAAAAACCACTCCTTTATTCCTTTTGTATTATAAATATTAGGAAAATCATTTGTTTTTTCTAACGCTTGTGCGATTGCGGTGGTTCGTCTTCCGGTTCTACAAAAGAGAATGATACCCTTTTCGTAGTTGGAAATCCGTTTAATTTGGTCAATAAAACTTTTTAGGTCGTATTTCCCATCTTTGTCAAAAAACGTATGCTGATAACTGTTCTTAATTACACCTGTAGAAATCCACTCATCTTTACGTCTTACATCAACAAGCGGAATGCCTAGCGACATAAGCCTCTTAATTTCATTGCTTTCTATATTTTTTATTTCAGCGTAACTGAAACCAGTAAAGATGAAGATAGACAAAAGTAAAAATGATATGCCATGATTAAGTTTCATTTAAATACGAACAGTTGGAATCCATTTACATTACGACTATATTCTAAAATAATTACAGAATACTAGATATCTATACAGGAAATATTTCAATGGATAAACTCAAATCTTTTATAACGGTGCTGTTTTTCTTCCTCACAACAAGTGTTTCTATGGCACAAAATAATATTATATCTCACGGTATTTCAACTTTTGGAGATTTAAAGTATGAAAAAGACTTTAAACATTTATCTTACGTAAACCCAGATGCCCCAAAAGGGGGAGGAATTTCTTTTTGGGCGTTTGGATCATTTGACTCAATGCATCCGTACACAAGAAAGGGAAGAGCAGGAGCATACTCTTCAATATTTTTTGAAAGCCTACTGGAGGGTACATCTGATGAGATAGACTCAGTGTACGGATTAGTTGCAAAGGAGATTGAATATCCAGAGGATCGTTCATGGGTTATTTTTACGCTCAGGAGTGAAGTATTATTTTCTGATGGATCGCCCTTAACAGCTAAAGATGTACTCTTTTCCTATAACTTGCTAAAAGAAAAAGGTCTTCCTTCTTTTAGAGCAGTTTTGAAAAAAGATATTAAAACTGCAGAACTTATTTCTGATCTTAAAATAAAATTTATTTTCAATGACGACGTGCCAAAAAGAGATTTAATTAATACGGTCGGTGGTTTGCCGATTTTTTCGGAAAAATACTTTACAGATAATAAAGTGGATTTTGAGGCATCAACATTAACTCCTGCTTTAGGTTCAGGACCATACATCTTGGATAAAGTAGATGTCGGTAAACAGATTATATACAAAAAAAATCCAGACTATTGGGGTAATGATCTCCCAATTAATAAAGGTCGATACAACTTTGATCAATTTAGAATTGAATACTTTGCAGATTATAATTCGGCGTTCGAAGGTTTTAAAGCTGGGGTATATACTTTCAGAAATGAAGCATCTTCAAAAATATGGGCCACTGGTTATGATTTTCCTGCATTGGAAAAGAATTGGGTTAAGAAAACAACACTTCCAGATGGAAATTTATCTTCGGGCCAATCATTCGTTCTCAATTTGAGACGAGAAAAATTTCAAGATATTAAGGTTAGAAAAGCCATTGGATTAATGTTTAATTTTGAATGGTCTAATAGCACTCTTTTTTATGGTCTCTATGAGCGGATAAATTCATTTTGGGATAATAGTGAACTCAAGGCTTCAGGAATGCCAATAAATCGAGAGCTAGAAATTCTTAACAAATATAAGTCCATCCTAGATGCAAATAACTTTAGTGAAGAAGTTTTTACATTCCCTAAATCTTCATTAAAACAACTTGATCGAAAAAACTTAAGGCAAGCATCTGAATTATTGGATGTTGCAGGTTGGGAGGTTGGTGACGATGGTTTGCGAAGAAACGCTGAAGGTAAAACACTTGACGTTGAGATACTAAACGATAGTCAGGCATTTGACCGCATAATTAACCCCTATATTGAAAATTTAAAAAAGCTAGGTATCAATGCCGCAAATATAAAAATTGATAACGCGCAGATGACAGATAGGCGTAGGAAATTTGATTTTGATATACTGGTAGGTTTTTTGAGCACCCAATTAACTCCAGGGTCTGAGCTAGAGCAATATTTCGGATCTGAGTCTGCTGATTTTTCCATTTTTAACTTAACAGGCATTAATGATCAGGGTGTTGATGCAATAATTAAAGAAGTAAGAGCGGCAAAGTCTAGAGAAGAATTAGGATTTGCAATAAGAGCATTAGATAGAGTTTTAAGAAATAAGGTTATCTGGGTACCTCAGTGGTTTAAGAATAAACACACAATTGCTTATTTTGATATGTATGAGCATCCTAACAACTTACCACCATATGATATTGGTGTTCTTGATACCTGGTGGATGAATTCTGATAAATATAATGATTTAAAGGATCAGGGTGCTTTAAAATAATCATAAAAAATGCTCAGTTATATCTTTAGAAGATTAGTTCTTATTGTACCTACATTAATAGGGATAATGTGTATCAATTTTTTCTTGGTACAGTTTGTTCCTGGTGGTCCTATCGAACAAATAATAAGTGACCTGGAAAAAAATAGCTCTTTTCTCGATAATATTGGCGGAGGCTCTCAAGAAGTAAGAACAAGCGATGGACTTGAATCGTATAAAGGATCGGTTGGGTTGCCAAAAGATTTTATAGATGAACTGGAAGCTCAATTTGGTTTTGATAAGCCGCTTTGGGAACGGTTTTTTTCAATGATGTACGACTATATTACGTTTGACTTCGGGGATAGTTATTTTCGTTCAATTTCAGTCATAGAACTTATAATAGAAAAGATGCCCGTTTCTATATCATTAGGTTTATGGACAACACTCTTGGCGTACATGATATCTATTCCCTTAGGAATAAGAAAAGCTTTATTGGATGGTTCAAGTTTTGATAATTGGACATCTACGCTCATTATTATTGGGTACTCTATTCCTGGATTTTTATTTGCAATTTTTCTTTTGGTTCTTTTTGCAGGTGGCTCCTATTTGCAATTGTTTCCTATAAGAGGATTAGTGTCCTCAAATTTTGAAAATATGTCCTTTATTGGGCAAATAAAAGATTATTTCTGGCATATTGCTCTTCCAGTTATCGCATCCACAGTTTCAGCTTTTGCCACATTGACATTACTAACGAAAAACTCGTTTTTAGACGAAATAAAGAAACAATATGTCACTACTGCAAGATCAAAAGGCTTAAGTGATCAAAGAGTTTTATATGGCCATGTTTTTAGAAACGCGATGCTGATTATAATCGCTGGTTTTCCTGGGCTTTTTATTTCAGTTTTTTTTGGATCCTCTTTAATTATAGAAACTATTTTCTCTTTAGACGGACTGGGTCGTTTGGGTTTTGAGGCTGCGGTATCAAGAGACTATCCTGTAGTGTTTGGCACTCTTTTTATTTTCGGCTTATTAGGGTTGGTGGTAGGGCTTCTCTCAGACTTAATGTACGTCTGGGTTGATCCAAGAATTGATTTTGAAAAGAGACAATCTTGAGCAAACAACTTAATTGGAAAAGATGGGAAAATTTTAAAAAAAATAGGCGTGCCTTTTATTCGGCAATTATTTTTGGAATGCTTTTTTTTCTTTCTTTATTTGCAGATTTCATAGCTAACGATAGGCCGTTGTATATTAAGTCTCAAGACAAGGTATATTTCCCTATATTTAATTTTTATTCTGAGGTCGAGTTTGGGGGTGACTTGAAAACGGAGGCAATATACGCTGATAGAGAAATACAATGTCTTATTTTAACAGAAGGCAGTGATGATTGTTGGGACTCTCCTGAAACCGTTATATCTGAGGGATATAAAAATAAAACAAATCAAGGAGTAATAATTTGGCCCCTTATTCGGTTCAATCATAATACTATTGCCGACTTAAATGTACCAGCACCATCTCCACCGGATAGTGAGCATTGGCTTGGGACGGATGATACTGCAAGAGATGTTTTAGCAAGAATAATTTATGGGTTTCGTATCTCTGTGATATTTGGGTTAACCGTTACTTTTTTTGCAAGTATGGTTGGTATTTTTGCAGGTGCAATTCAGGGCTATTTTGGTGGGAAAACGGATTTATTCACTCAGCGTTTTATAGAAATATGGAATTCTGTACCCTCCCTTTATGTGATAATTATTTTATCAGCCTTTTTGAGAATAGACTTTTTGATATTAATGCTATTGATAACTTTATTTAGCTGGACGGCGTTGGTAGGTGTCGTCCGAGCTGAATTTTTAAGAGCTAGAAACTTTGAGTATGTAATGGCAGCGAAGGCTCTCGGTGTATCAACGAGTTCAATTATTTTTAAGCATTTATTGCCCAATGCGATGGTTGCAACGCTCACTTTAGTGCCGTTTATACTAACAGGATCTATAGGATCGTTAGCAGCTCTTGACTTTTTAGGTTTTGGTTTGCCCGCTTCGTACCCATCTCTCGGTGAACTTACAATGCAAGCAAAGCAAAATCTTCAGGCACCCTGGTTGGGCTTAAGTGCGTTTTTTGTATTTTCTATAATGCTGGCGCTCCTCGTTTTTATTTTTGAAGGCATTAGAGATGCTTTTGATCCAAGAAAGACTTTTGTATGAGAACAAATCTATTAAGCTTAGAGAACTTATCTATTTATTTACATGGGTTTAAGGGTGACACTCAAAAGTTAGTTTCTAACGTAAATATTAATATCCATAGAGGGGAATTTGTTGCGTTAATTGGAGAGTCTGGCTCAGGAAAGTCTTTATCCGCACTTTCTACTGTTGGATTGTTACCCTCTGCTATCAAAGCCTCAGGTATAGGCAAGTGGCTAAATTTGAAGTATGATTTGGCAGATCATAATTCTTTAAAATTGTTTCGTGGAAAGGAAATAGGCTTTATATTTCAGGAGCCTTTAGTATCTCTGAATCCTCTTCACACTATAGGCAAACAAATTGGTGAGTGTATAACAACACATGCACATATTCCAAACGCAGATCTTGAGGAAAAAGTTATCGCTTTATTGAAAGATGTAAAACTTGACGATCCAGAGAGACGCTTTAATCATTATCCACACCAATTATCAGGCGGCCAACGTCAAAGAGTGATGATTGCAATGGCGATTTCAAATAAACCAAAGCTTCTAATTGCAGATGAGCCTACTACCGCTTTAGATGTAACTATCCAAAAAGAGATCCTTGATTTGCTACACTCCTTAAGAGCTTCCTATAATCTTTCAATATTATTCATAACGCACAATTTAAAGATTGTTAAAAATTTGGCCGATCGTTTATATATTATGAAAGAAGGTGAAATAATTGAAAGTGGTAAAACCGAAGATGTTTTTAAAAAACCAACTCATGCATACACAAAAGACTTAATCGAGTCCAAAGTTAAAATTATAAAATCAAGATTAAATACTTCAAAGATTCTATTATCAGCTGAAAACTTATCAGTTAAGTATAAAGGCCCTAGAAGCTTATTTAGAGGCTCGTCTAAAGACTTTTGTGCCTTAAATAAAGTTTTTTTAAACATTAAATTGGGCGAGACGCTTGGAGTTGTAGGCGAAAGTGGTAGTGGTAAAACAAGCTTAGCTCTATCGATACTTAAGTTGATAGATTATCAAGGAGATATAAAGTTACATCTTCATGAGCCTAGTCTCAGAAAAAAGGAGAGACTTAAAAATTACAGACGTAATGTTCAAATTGTTTTCCAAGACCCTTTTTCTTCACTCTCACCGAGACTTTCAATTCGTGATATAATCGGTGAGGGTGTTATTTCACATCGTATATTTTCTAAAGAACAGGCAGAAGAAAAAATACTATTAGCTCTGAGTAGAGTAGACCTTGACAAAGATACTCTCGAAAGGTACCCCCATGAGTTTTCTGGTGGACAACGACAGCGTATCGCAATTGCAAGAGCGATAATTATGGAACCGAAGCTCCTAATTTTAGACGAACCAACTTCATCACTGGATGCGGCTGTTCAAAAACAGATAATTAAGTTGTTAATTGATTTGCAAAAAGACCTTAAACTATCATACTTATTTATAAGTCACGATTTAGAGTTAGTTTCAACTATTTCTCATAGAATGGTTGTAATGAAAGATGGTATGATTGTGGACGAGGGAACTCCTGCAAAACTATTAAGGCCTTCAAAAAACGAATACACAAAAAGATTAGTAGAAAGTTCAATTTTTTAAAAAGGGATTTTGAGATGAACTATGATGAACAAAATATTTTTGCAAAAATTATAAGGGGTGAATTGCCTGCTGAAAAAATTTATGAGGACGAAAAGGTTTTGGCTTTTATGGATATAATGCCTAGGTCGCCAGGTCATTTTCTTGTTATACCTAAGGCGAGTGTACGGAATATTCTGGATATTGATAATGAAAGTCTATGTGCAGTTATTAAAGTAGTGAAAAAGCTTGCAGTCGCATCTAAGAAAGCAATGAATGCAACGGGTATAACTATCCAGCAATTTAGTGAGGCTGATGGAGGTCAAGAGGTATTTCACTTGCATTTTCATATTATACCTAGATATGAAGGCAAACCAATGGATAGACCTGGTCAAATGGTAAAAGACATGTCTGTTTTATCGTTGCAGGCTAACAAAATAAAGGCCGAGTTAGGGGCTTAGTTAGATAGTCATGTACGAATATAGTGGAAGAGCTTTAGTATTTGGTGCTAGTGGGGGTATAGGTCAAGCGTTTAGCAGGTTATTGGAGAATAAGCTCGGTTCAGAAAATGTGGTAAATGTAAGCCGATCCCTTGATGGGTTTGAGATTTCAGATGAAAAAAAAATATTAAAAATTTCTGAGTCAATAGAAGGTTCATTCAATTTGATTATCAATGCAACAGGGGTTTTGCAAACTACTGAAGAGGGGCCTGAGAAAACGATTAATGTGGTTAAACAAAAATCAATGATTGATATGATGACGATTAATGCAATAGGACCCGCCTTATTATTAAAAAATTTTTCTAAAAAATTGGATAAGACAAAATTTAGTGTATTCGTTAATCTATCTGCTCGAGTGGGGTCCATAACGGATAATAGACTTGGGGGTTGGATTTCATATAGGTCATCTAAAGCTGCTCTAAATCAAATCATTAAGACTTCTTCTATAGAGATAAATAGGAGAAATAAAAATGCTATTTGTGTGGGTCTTCATCCGGGTACAGTTAAAACAAGGTTTACGAAAAAATTTCAAAATACTACTGAAACCATTTCGCCAGACGAGTCTGTTGAGATGATGATGAAAGTTGTTGAAAACCTTTCTGTGGGTGACAATGGGTATTGTTTTGCCTATGATGGAAAGGTAATTCCTGCGTGAACTTTCCATTCTAACTTTTAGTTTTAAGACTTGTACCGCTTCTTTGTTAATTGAAAGGTTGTTTATAGTTGATAAGTGAAAACACTAAGGGAGCATTTTTAATCTCTCTCGCGGCAGCTTGCTATGTGATGAGTGATATTTTCATGAAATTTCTTTCATCTGAATTCTCAATGTTTCAAATAACCTTTTTAAGAGGACTGTTAGTAACCTTTTTTCTTTTTTCTTACTGTTATATGAGTAAAGCATCTTTTTTTATAAAAGAATGGAGAGACCGAATTGTAATAACAATTAGATCAATTTTAGAAGTTATCATGACGTATACATTTCTAGCAGCTCTATTCAACATGAATGTAGCCAATGCTAATGCTATTCTTCAATTAATTCCTCTCATGGTTCTTTTGGGATCATTCATTTTTTTACGACAATCACCGAAGAAATACGAATGGATTGCTGTTTTGGTTGGATGTTTTGGTGCAGTTATAATTATTCGCCCGGGAGCATCGGATTTTAACTTATTTACAATTCATGCATTAGTTGCGGTTTTTTGTTTGTCAGCACGTGATCTATTAACTGTAAGATTGAATAAAAATATACCATCAAATATAGTAGCTTTTTATAGTGCACTAATTCTGACCATAGTTAGCTTTTTATTAAGTGAAGACACCAATTATTTTAGAAAAGTAGGTAATTCTTTATTTATAGTTTATACAGCTATATTCGTTTCTATCGGTTATACAGCCTCGGTTTCTGCCATGAGATATGGTGAAGTAACATTTGTTTCTCCATTTAGATATACCGCCTTACTATGGGCCAGTGTCATGGGGTTCCTTTTTTTTGGTGAGATACCTAAATTTAGTACACTTTTTGGAGCATCTCTTATAATCCTTGCTGGGATCTTTATTTTTTACAAATCAAAAGACAATAAGAAAACTTTATAAAAACCATTTATTAAATTTAAAATGTCAAACCAGGAAACGCTCGAACATATTTTGGATCTTTTAGATGACGAAGAAGGCATTTCATTTAAAAGAATGTTTGGTGGGTATGGACTATTTAAAAATGATCTGGCTGTTGCACTGATCCTGCGCTCAGAAATTTTCATGAAAGTTGATCAATCAAATATAAATGATTATAAGTCTGCTTTCTCGAAACCATTTACATACAAGAAAAATGGAAAAGATATATCCCTGTCAAATTGGTCAATTCCTTCTGAAATTTTAGAAGATAAAGATTTATTTATTGAATGGTTTTTGAAGTCCTATAGGGTTGCTCTTGATAAAAAAATAGGAAAAAAAGTTGAGTATTGAAAGCTGGTTATACCTTATTTTAATTTGCCTTATGGGTGCTTCTTCTCCAGGGCCTAGCTTGATAGTGATTTTACGGCACGCAGTTGCCGATGGTAGGAGTGCAGGCTTTTACGCAGCGGTAGGTCATGGCTTAGGCATTTTTATATATGCACTTGTCTCAGCGATCGGCTTAAGTTTCATATTAATTAGTTCTCCAAAGATATTTTCGTTTGTCCAAATTTTAGGAGCATTATTCTTGTTGTGGATAGGCTTTCAAATACTCCGGGGTGGACTATCAAAAAAAGACTTATCAAATTTAGGGGAATATAGAACTCCGTCATCAGGCACTACATTAAATCATTTTAGAGATGGTTTTGGTATAGCAATCCTGAATCCGAAAATACTGGCTTTTTTTTCTTCTTTGTTTAGTCAATTTTTGTCTCCCGAGCAAAACTTTTCTATTCACATGTTTATGGCAATTATCGCTGGGTTTATTGATGTAAGCGTCTACGTTATCATTGTTTTTCTAGTAACTCTAAAAAGCTTGCTTAAATTTTATAGAGATAAGATATTTTTATTGGAGGTTGCGTTTGGATTATTATTAATCCTCTTGGGTTTTTCTATATTTGTAGTAAGCTTTAATATTACTTATTTTGGTTAAAAAGAATGAATGAAAATAAAATTGATAGAAAAATTGCCGTTATTTTTGTAACAGATGTTGTTGGTTTCAGTAAGCTTATGGAGAAGAATGAGGACCAAACTCTCAAAAGCTTTCGATCATGTAGAGAAATTCTAGATAATTTATTTAAAGAGCACGGAGGCCGAATTTTCAATACAGCTGGAGACTCGGTCCTTGCAGAATTTCAAAGTGCAGTTTCCGCAGTGGTTTGTGCATCTGAATTTCAAAAGTTAATTTCTGAACGAAATTCCAGTGTATCCGAAGATAGTGAAATGCATTTTCGAATTGGTATAAATATGGGTGACGTCATAGTGGAAGGCGATAATCTTTATGGCGATGGAGTAAATGTTGCTGCACGTTTAGAGGCACTTTCGCAACCTGGTGGGGTATGTTTGTCAAAAAGCATACATGATTTTGTTAATCAAAAGACTGAGTTTTTATTCAATGATATTGGTGAGCAACGAGTAAAAAATACAGATGTTCATGCGTTCGATTTAGCGCTTAATAATCTAGAAAAAAGAGAGGCGAAAAAAGAAGAAAAACTTGATGATGTAGATGATGGCGGCAAACCCCCAGCCATTGCCGTTCTTCCATTTAAAAATTTGAGTAATGATGAAGAGCAGGAGTATTTCGCGGATGGGATTACAGAGGACATAATTGCCAACCTGTCATTGTGGAAAACATTTCCTGTTATCTCGCGGAATTCTAGCTTTACTTTTAAGAATACAGCTGAGAAATCGAATGTAATATCGAAAGCACTGGGAGCGAGGTATTTAGTTGAAGGAAGTGTAAGAAAAGCAGGAAACAAAGTTAGAATTACTGCACAGTTAACTTCAGCAGATGATGATAAACAAATTTGGTCAAAAAGATGGGATAGGTCGCTTGAAGACATTTTTGAAGTTCAAGATGAGGTATCACGAGATGTAGCCGCACTAATTTCTCCTGCTTTAAAGGATCAAGAGCAGGTAAAGCTAAGCACTAAAGGGAAGAAAAACTTTGGTGCGTGGGATGAATATCTTCAAGGTCTAAATATATATAACACAGACAATTTTGCTGGATCAACATCAAGTGATAAGGTTATTGAACACTGTAAGAGAGCAATAGAGCTTGATGCAAATTTTTGTGACGCCTACGTTCTTTATTGTAATGTATTGCAAGGAATGATTTACAGTCATGAGCATCAAGATAAACGAGATGAAAATACCAAGCTATTTCATCAAATGGCACAAAAAGCAGTTGATACCGACCCTGAAAATCCAGACGCCATGTCATCATTAAGCATGTCTTATAGTATAAAAAAAGATCTGAATAAGAGGCTTGAGACAGCTGAAAAGGCATTGGAATTGAATCCGAGCCATCCACGCTCCAATTTTTCTTATGGTCAAGCCTTAACAAATTTTGGAAGGAATGAAGAAGCATTGTCCTACGTTAATAAAGCAATTGAGATGGATCCTCAATCTAAAAGAAATTATGAAGGGTTCTTCCCTCTTTTGTATATAGCTCTCAAAGACTGGGAAAATGCAATAACATGGCTGAACACAGCTCATGATCGAAGTCCACATTCCAGATACTTTGGCTGGAAGGCTGCGGTATATGGAAAAATGAATGACTTAGAGTCTGCTAAAGAAAATCTAAACTCTTTTCTTAAAGAACGACCTGAGATTAAGACATTAGAGGATTATGAAAAGGTTGCACCAACTATAATTAAAGATACGCTACTAGAAGGCTTGAAAATAGCTGGATTAAAATAAAATCTATCTTTTTAACTTAAAATGAGGAGAAGGTGATGAAAACTAAAGCTGCTGTTGCATTTGAAGCTTCTAAGCCTTTAGAAATAGTAGAATTAGATTTAGAAGGCCCAAAAGAGGGTGAAGTTCTCGTAGAGATTAAGGCGTCTGGCATTTGCCATACCGATGCTTACACTTTATCTGGAGCAGATCCTGAAGGAATATTTCCATCTGTATTAGGACATGAAGGAGCCGGTGTTGTTGTTGATGTCGGAAAAAATGTTACCTCTGTATCGGTCGGTGATCACGTCATTCCCTTGTATACCCCCGAATGTAGAGAATGTGAATATTGCCTTAATCCTAAAACAAATCTTTGTCAGGCAATACGGACTACCCAAGGTCAGGGATTAATGCCCGACGGAACAAGCCGGTTTAGTTATAAAGGTAAGCCTATCTTTCATTATATGGGCACCTCTACTTTTTCTCAATTTACAGTTATGCCCGATATTGCGGTTGCTAAAGTTTCTAAAAGTGCCCCTTTTGAGAAAGTTTGTTACGTAGGCTGTGGCGTCACAACTGGAATTGGTGCCGT
>CACHJY010000006.1 GCA_902580265.1 uncultured Alphaproteobacteria bacterium | reverse complement strand
GTTCGGGTTAAAGCCTGGAGGTGCCATTCCTCCACCAGGATTAGGATTAAAACCTCCTCGCGGGGCTGGTCCTCCCATTCCACCTCCACCAGGCATTCCACCAGCCTGTTGAACAGCTCGCATCGTCTGACTTCCAATAACGCCATCCGCTTTTACACCCAAACCTCGCTGGATCTCCATTGCAATCATTCTCTTTTTGTTTGGATCTGGCTCTAGTTCCCATTCCCTCATCATATTACCTAAGCCGGGATTAGCAGGCTGAGCAGGCCTTGGGGCGAACAAGTTGCCAAAGAATCCTCCCGCCGCAGGTTGTCTTGGGTTCGGGTTAAATCCAGGAGGTGCCATTCCTCCACCAGGGTTCGGGTTAAAGCCTGGAGGTGCCATTCCTCCACCAGGATTAGGATTAAAACCTCCTCGCGGGGCTGGTCCTCCCATTCCACCTCCACCAGGCATTCCACCAGCCTGTTGAACAGCTCGCATCGTCTGACTTCCAATAACGCCATCCGCTTTTACACCCAAACCTCGCTGGATCTCCATTGCAATCATTCTCTTTTTGTTTGGATCTGGCTCTAGTTCCCATTCCCTCATCATATTACCTAAGCCGGGATTAGCAGGCTGAGCAGGCCTTGGGGCGAACAAGTTGCCAAAGAATCCTCCCTGCGCAGGCTGAGCAGGGTTATTACCCCTGAATTGACTTCCACCAAAATCAACCACACTGGTACCAGCTTGTCCTCCAACCTGTTGAATAGCCTGCATAGTTTGACGCCCAATCACACCATCGGCTTTTACCCCGACCCTTGTTTGTATTTGTCTTGCAAGCCTTGCTTTCTTAGTAGGATTAGTTTCATTTTCCCAAGCGCTCATCATTTCTGATAGCCCAGGCTGTCCGCGCGGAGCAGGCGCGGGTCTTGTACTGGGTTGGAAACCAAATTGCTGTACATTTACCTGTGGCATCTCAAGCGTTTCCAGCTGGCTGTAAGCTGGGGTTTGTAATATGGTAATACTCGCTGAAACTAGTACTGGTGTAAGGTACTTCTTATACATACCGTGTACTCCCAAATTGTTTTCTTTGTAAGCTCAATTGTCAGCTAAATTCGACTTAATGTCAAAAAAGTATTTATATTTTTCTACTTTCAGTTCGATGTAAGGACTTATTAATGGCGCCCAAACAAGAAGTTCGTTAATTAAAGCAAGTGGAGCAAATGCAATTATTTATAATTTTAATATTAAGTTTTTCAAACTGACATCTAGTAATTTTTTTTTGAGTACCCATATAAACTTAGTGGACGCCTAAAAGGGTCCACTTACATAAATCTTGCTTAATAAAGGAGATAACAATGAACAACTTAAGCACATTAAGAAATGCTTTACAGGCATTTGATACAAATACATTTTCACCTTTTGCCGTCGGTTTTGATAAGACATTCGATCGTCTATGGGACTACGCCGCACACCAAAGTGATACAAATGTAGGTTTCCCACATTACAACATCGTACAGCATGATGACTATAAATATACGATAGAAATGGCACTAGCTGGTTACAGTAAGTCCGACATTGATGTTGAGCTAGCGGATGGTGTTCTGACAGTAAAGTCGATGAAAACGGTCGAAGAAAGTGACAATAAAGTTTACCGAGGTATCGCCTCACGAAACTTTACAAGGAAGTTTACTCTAGCAGACGACATTATTGTTAAAGATGGAGCTTTAAAAGATGGAATGCTCTCAATAGAATTAGAGCGAGTAGTCCCAGAAGGAAAGAAGCCACGTCTCATAAAAATAAAATAACATTGATTGGGAGGGGGTAATCGCCCTCTCCCGTTTTAACTTTATAGAACCTCTTTTGCAAACTCCTCAACTTTGGCCCAGTCAGTAAATTCATAGGTCTGATTGGTATCGGTAGGCCCTTTTGTGATAACCATAATTAATTTAATTATTAAACGATCAAAAAATCGATAACTGGGATAGTCGATCCTTCCCGCAAAAACACCTAATTTATTGGGTTGCCAACCCGATAACGTTAAGAATTTTTTCATATAGGGATTAGTTTCTGGGTGATTTTTTTCTTTCTTTCTGGCGACCACATTTACCGTAAAAAACGCAGTGAATCTTTTATCTAATTCCCCTTTATTTAATTTAATGAACTCATAAACTAATGGATTGTGTTTTCCATATCTTATGCTTGCACCAATTATTATTTTTGAGTAGAGAGCGAGGTCAATCTGGGATGCATTTTCAATCGAGAAAATAGTTATATCGGATTTTCTCTCAGAAGAATCTATTATTCGATCACAAATCCTTTTTGTTTGCCCATCGGTGGTGGAATATATAATAAGAGTCTTTTTCATATATTAATAAATTTCAAATCAAGCTTCCAACACAGTAACACTATTTAGCGAAAGGTAAGATTTTTTTATATATTTGTAATTCATAGATGCTACAATAGTACTTAATTTGAACTAAATGAAAGGGGGTTATTATGAAAATAATATCTGTAAGAGAAATGTCACCATCAGCTGGAAAGGAAACACTGATGGAAGAGCGCTTGAGAAGAGCATCAGGTGTTATGGCAAGACATGGAGCTGCATCGCGTATTTTTAAAATTGGGGGAGGAGCCGGAGCTGGAAATTATCTATTAATGAACCTATACAATAGTTTCTCAGAGGCTGGTTCTTCATTTCAAAAGTACTCAGCAGATCCTGAGTTAGCCAAACTATTCATGGAAAGAGCACTCAATCCAGCAGGTGATATCACGGGACCTGATTTATGGAGGTCAGTCTATGGTGATCCACCTACAAGACCAGCAACACTTTTAATTAATAGAGCATATCAAGTACCCAGAGGTAAGGTAAAAGATATGCTCGCGATGGCGCCAGAATTGGAAACTCTCTTTAAGAAAGTAGATGTTTCAATTGGTGCAGCAATGCCAGTTATTGCAGCAGATCACGAAATGATGGCAATAACGTATAGATTTACTTCAATAGATCACATGGGTAGTGCGCTGGACACAATGGTTGAAAATCAAGATTTTCAGAATCTCATCACGAAAGCAAATGAGATTGGTACCCTCAAAATGTCGAGAATTCTTACTTTAATGTAAATTTTTCTAGTATACCTAGGGACATCGGTGTCCCTAGGTATGAATAAATATTTTTCAAAACTCTTAACAGCAAAACAACGTCTTTAAATCTTAAGAAGAACACTACCCCGCCTGCCTGGAGTTAGTGTTGCATCGTGAGATAAAGCACATTCCTCTAAAGTAAAAACATTCCCAACTGCCATTTTGAGAGCACCGTCTAAATGAGCATCATGCAACGCTTTTATAGCGATATCTCTATCTTGTTTAGGTAATATATATATCAATGCGATATTAATTTTTAGAGCCTTGAAAAGATAAGGCCCAAAAGGAAATATTGGGTTCATATTTTTTGCACCTCCGTATAGAGAAATCTCTCCATTTTGCCTGACAATCTTATGCAAAAGATTTACATTCTCCCCAAATTCCACTTCTATAGCTCGGTCAACTCCTATCGGACATATATCTAAAATCTTTTTGGACAAATCTGGATCTCTATAATCAAATACATGATCTGCACCCGCTTCTCGAATGTGTTTGAACCCATTTTCAGATCCGGAGGCTATTACATTAGCACCAGACCATTTTGCCAACTGTATGCACGTATGTCCTACTGCTCCTGCTCCTCCAGATACAAAAACTGTTTTCCCTCTAACTGGCCCATCTCCCAGCGTGCAATAAGACGCGGTCAGTCCAGGAATTCCCAAACAAGCACCCGTTTCAAAAGACATATTATCTGGCATTTCAACAGCTTGAGCGCTTGGAACCGTGATATACTCTGCTGCAGTTCCATTTGGTCGTTGCCATTGACCATTCCATATCCACACTCTTTGTCCAATTCGCGTTTCATCAACATCCTCACCTACTGCTGTGATAATCCCAGAGCCATCAGAATTTGGAACAATTTGCTCAAACTGCGGTTTTGTTATACCGGGTCGATTCCCTGCTCTTGACTTAGCGTCGGATGGATTGGATCCAGAGAATTCGAGCGAGACTAGAACCTCACCCTCCCCTACTATCGGGATAGGCAGTTCTCTAATTTTTAAAACATCGGTCGAAATACCGAACTCGCTATAGGTTATAGCTTTCATCATACTCGTATCCATCTTTAATATTCCTATTTTTTTATGTTAAATTATTAGCAGAGGATTTTCCTCGAACGATTTGAATATACTATATGAATAAATGAATTGTAATTTGATTGTTTTAAAAAATGAAAAGCAGGGCATTATTAGAGGCTGAAATTAATTCAGAATATTCGAGAAGATTTGAAAAGTTTGGCCCCACCGCCAAAGGAGTTTTTTGGGCTTCGACGGCGCGTCAAGAAAAACGATTTGCTCTAATCCTCGGGGAAATTCAAAAAATATCACAAAAAAATTTAGTATTTGAAATTGCTGATATTGGTTGTGGATACGGTTCGTTCATTGACTATCTTAACAAACACGTTAATAAAAGTGAATTTAGCTATGAGGGTTTTGATATTAATCCAGAGTTTATAGAACACTGTCGTAATAAGTTTTCGGAAGAAAATCTTAGATTCATAATCGGTAGCAGACCATCATTGAAAAAAGACTTTATAACTATGTCTGGCACTTATAACCTGGCGATGACAACAAACGTTTCATTATGGGAACAGTATCTATTTAGTTGCCTATCTGAATGCTGGGCTTACACAAAAACTGCTATGATTTTTAACTTACAAACATCAAAAAAAAGAAAAATTTCCTCACAAAATATTTATTACGCAAATACATCTGACATCATAGATTTCTGTGTGTCAAAGTTAGGCCCAACACGCATTATTAGAGATGATAGCCTAGAAAATGATGTAACCTTTTCAATAGTCAGATAAATACTAAATCTTATTTACTATCAGTCTTTTGAGTTTTTTTTGATGAAGTCCAAATCCGATCTTATTCTTTCTCAGTTTCAAAAAGTAGTGATAGCTGCCTGATATTTTCTTCTCCACTCTGGTCCATCAGGTTAGTTGGATAATCTCCTGTGAAACAGTGGTCCGTGTAAAATACGTCTGTGGGATCTCTACCATTTTTGTGACCCATGGCTCGGTATAGGCCATCAATCGATAAATAGGCTATACTGTCAACGTCTAACATATCCCTTATTTCATTGAGGCCATTATTTGCTGCTAGTAAATTCTCTTTTACTGGTGTGTCAATCCCATAATAATCAGGATACTTTATAGGTGGTGCAGCGATGCGCATATGTACCTCTTTGGCACCGGCATCCCGCATCATTCTTACAATTTTTATAGAGGTGGTCCCTCTTACCAGAGAGTCATCAACTAAAATTACCTTCTTACCATCAACCAAAATCTTATTAGCATTATGCTTAAGCTTGACTGAGAATGCTCTAATAGACTGCTGGGGTTCAATAAATGTTCGGCCAACATAGTGGTTCCTAATAATCCCAGTTTCAAAAGGGATCTCTGACTGTTCTGCAAAGCCTATCGCAGCCGGCACCCCACTGTCTGGAACGGGAATAACCATGTCAGCCTGCACAAAAGATTCTTTGGCCAGTTCTTTACCGAAGGCTTTCCGACATTGGTAAACACTAAGTCCTCCAATGATACTGTCAGGTCTCGAGAAATAGATATACTCAAAAATGCATGGCCTTGGTTTAATTTGTGGGAAGGGTTTAATACTTTCTATAGTGTTATCAGTTACAACCACTATCTCGCCATTTTCTACCTCTCTAATAAACTTAGCACCAATAATATCCAACGCGCAGGTTTCTGAAGTCAATATATAGTTTCCGTCTAACTGACCAAGTACCAATGGCCTAATGCCGAGCGGGTCTCTTACTCCAATTAATTTTTTATTTGTTAATGCAACTAAAGCGTAAGCGCCTTCGATTTGAGAAAGTGCGTCTATAAATCTTGAAATTGTATTACCTTTTTTTGACCGTGCTACTAGTTGAAGAATAGTTTCTGTATCCGACGTAGATTGGAAGATCGCTCCTTCTTTTTTCAACTCATGTCGTAACGTGAGCCCATTTGTAAGGTTTCCATTGTGAGCTATTGCAAAACCTCCAACGGTAAGGTCGGCAAAGAGTGGCTGTACATTTCTCAGAACAGTCCCTCCGGTGGTTGAATAACGAACGTGGCCTATAGCCGTGTTACCAGAAAGTCTATCTATAACACTCTGTTTCGTAAAATGTTCACTTACTAAGCCAATTCTTCTTTCTGCATGAAAATGATTCTTATCGAACGTAACAATACCCGCGGACTCTTGGCCTCTATGTTGAAGTGCGTGTAATCCAAGTGTGGTTATAGCTGCAGCATCGTCATGCCCATATATCCCAAAGACACCACACTCATCTTTTGGTCGATCATCATCAAGCTGATGCAACACAGATTCTCCATTTTTTATAACCGTAACACCATACCACAAAGGCACTAAAGAAAAATCACTTAAATTGGAAGGGCAATTTATTTTCCTTTACAATGGGCTTTTTTAACTCTAATCGAGAACTTAAGAAAGAATTTAAAATGTCGTCAGCCAATAACTCAAAAAAGCAAAGTACAGACCAAAAATATTTGCTGATCGTTATAGCAGCCTCATGTATTGTGGCTGCGGTGTTTGGAAGTCGTAACTCTCTTTCCCTTACAATTGAAGGCATAAACCAATCTGAAACATTAGATTACCTGCAAATCAGTTCTGCCTTCGCTCTCGGCCAACTATTTGTAGGTGCAATCTCACCTTTTGGAGGAATGATTGCAGATAAATATGGGTCTGGGAAAACTTTAACAGTTGGTATTTTACTTAGTCTTTTTGGTACTCTTTTAATTCCTTATTCAACTACTTCATTTACCCTAGCAATATCATTGGGCATAATTGCCTCTACTGGACTTGGAATTGCTGGACTTCCTGTTGTCCTTGCCTCAGTAAATAAGCTTATACCTCAGGAAAAAGTAGGAATGGCATTTGGTTTTATAAATGCTGGTTCATCCTTAGGGCAATTAATTTTAGCTCCGATCGCAGGGTTTATAATTGTAAATTTAGGTTGGGTTTATTGTATTTTATTCTTATCTCTAATTTTATTACTGGTGTTGCCCCTTTCTTTTCTACTCAGATCAAGGATAGATGAAAAAACGCTCAATAGTGTTGCTAACAAAAGCTTATCCGATACTTTAAACACTGCTTTTAGAACACCAAGCTATATTTACTTGGTTACCGGTTTTTTTGTTTGTGGATTTCATGTAGCTTTTATAGCTACCCACATGCCAGGTGTCATCCAGGTGTGTGGTTTTTCACCTACCGTCTCTGGATGGTCCTTGGGCATTATTGGCCTTTTCAATATTGTGGGAAGTATATTTGCTGGTTGGTATATTTCAAAAAGGAGCATGCGCATTTTCCTAGCTTTCACCTACTTTGCTCGATGTATAATTGTGCTCCTTTTTCTTGTTTCGCCTAAAGACCTATTATCTGTTATGTTGTTTTCTATTGCCTTAGGACTAACCTATTTTTCTGTTATTCCGGCAACTGCTGGACTGGTAGGAAAGATGTTCGGTCCGCAATTCATGGCAACTCTTTTTGGCTTCGCACTCTTTTCGCATCAGATCGGTGGCTTTCTTGGCGCATATCTTGGAGGTTTCTTTTTCAGTATTACCGGAGACTATACTACAGTCTGGCTACTGGACGCAGCACTTGCAGTTTTTGCAGCCCTTATTCACCTTCCCATCAAAGAGAAGCTTGTGTATTCGGCGGCCACTTAGTCCGAATATAAATTGTCAATGCAAGATCCCATCGAGATAGCCTTTCATGAATTCTTGAAATTCTTCTTTATTGTATAAGGTCAACAAGTGTTTACATGACCTAGGAAAATCTTCCTCAAAATTCTTTGATATAATCTCGTATCCCTGCTGATTAATAACGGTTTGTCGATCTCTCTCTCTTAAAAATTGAGCAACATCACATACAAATGAGATATCAGCTATTGTCAAATATGATCCAGAGATGAACTTTCCTATTGAAAGAGCATTTTCTATACCACCCATATAGAATGAATAGGCTGCTTTCATTCTGTTATAGAACTGATCATTTAATGACTTTAATTCCAAAACATAGACCTGAAATTCTCTTGAAAAGACAAGATTAGCATCGAGAAAACTGTCTATTCGGGATTGTAAATAAGGATCACTATCTCCATAAAGTGAGGTGATAGTTGAACTACGAGCCACTGCGCGCATTATACTATTCGATTCAAAGATACCTATTGAACCATCGTTATTGAACCCAGCTGGCACCGTACCAAATGGATGCTTTTCAATAAAGCTGTCCGTTTTGTAGAGACTACCCTCAAAGCCCCTTTTACCCTGTCTTTCAAAGTGCTTTATGTCATCAAGTTCCAAATTACTTAGCTTCTCCGCATCAAAGTCCCATAGCCAATTAACTAAATTTTTTGGTTTATCTCCTAAGACCTTCACTTTTACATCACCAAGTCTACCCGTGATTAGCGATTTCCATACCCTTGGATTTGGCAGGTAAGAGAATATTCTAATTTTTTCGCTCATTTATTTTCTATGTAACTTCAATTTTAGAGTTGGGAAATAGGTCTCATCTATATTTTTTTGTAATGATTGAGCCCAGTTCACCTTTAGTTTTCTCAAATACTTCTATCGACTGTTTAGAAATTTTACCAATTTTTTTGACATCATCGAGTCTTCTGTCCAAAAAGTCCTCTGACTCTTCAATACTTCGGGTCTCTTTTGCAAGCCAGTGCGCTAAAGTGGAAGAATATACTCCCGACAAAATAAGTCTTTTGGAGTAGAAGGTTCGACCACTTGATGTATCGCCTGCCATTTCCCAAATTTTATTAGATGTTTTCATTAGTTGATTTAAAGCGTCATACGCATTTCTTGGCTGTGCCATAAAAAACAAAGACGTTTTGATAATACTCTTATAATTTTTAGACGCCTTTAACCTTGATAAAATAAGTTCCTTTACAGTATCAGTGGTTCCCAATTCTTTATCGCTTTCTGAGCTAAATATTACATACATATCCTCATCTAATTTATCATTGAACGTACCGATAATGTTTGAGATTTTATTTTCAAAAAGAATTTGTAATTCTTCTCTATTGGAATTTTTAGCTTTTTTGGCAGTTTTTGCAGCCTTATGTAGAGCATCCCAGGTCCAGCCAAGGTCTGGAACATGTTCGAGCATGTGCATCATTAAATTTTTTTTAAAATTATTTTCCATGATTGGAGCTTTAATAAGGATTTCTAGTGGCTGATTACGATATAACTTAATTCACTTCGGCAAAATTTAAAAATAAATTTTATCAGTTTTTTTTTTGTATAAATATCAAGAATAAAGACAAAAAACAAAGTGTTACAATAAAACCAGAGAATTCCTGTAACGACAAATACTGATTGAGAATAAAAAGTGCTACAATCGTTGCAAAAAGGGGTTCTGTTAGAGCTAAAACAGAGGCGGTTGTTATACCGATAGCTTTCGAGCCAATAAAAAAAAGAACATAACTTAGGACATAAAATATGCCATTACCTAGTATACCTAGCCAACCATAGCCATTTGTAGGAAGCGAAAGTTCCACAGGTACAAATAAGACATATACTATTAACGCAATCACACTGAAAAAACTCAACTGTAAGTTTATCGTAACAGATCCTATCTCCTTCACTAACTTCCCTGTGAAGTATATAAATGCGATAAATAACAGTAGACCTATAACACTAATAAATATTCCGTAGAAACTTATCCCTGATGGTTCATCTAAAATTAAGATCCCAAGACCTAATAGAACACCTATGATACTAAACCATTGAGTTCGTGATAAATGTTCTTCTCCTTTAATAGTTGTAATAAGAGCTACTCCGATAGGAAACAGATAAATGATCATTAAAACAAGAGCGATACTAATGTATCCGATAGCGTGGTAGGTTGATGCAATTAAACAAACTGAAATGATACTAACAAATATCAGAGTAGGGATTTTGCTTCTATCTACAAAAATGGGTTCCCGCAGACCATATGTCAAAGGAGCTAGAATTATCAATCCTATTAGACATCTGGACATTAGCAAAACCATTAGAGATACGCCACTATCCAAAGCAATTTTTGCTGACGTCGGAACGAAGGCAAAAAAGAATGACGACAATAATACAATCGCTATTCCATTCCATCTCTTATTAAGTAACGTAATCATTATTATTTTGGTGGTTAGTTAAACTACTAGTAGAGTACAAATCTCGTTTTGTATAATTATTTGTTGTTTACGCTGGTTCTGTTTAAACTCTACACTTTACTGGTTATAGTACTTCTGAGAACTCATGAAAGAAAATATTGTTTATATAGTAAATCCAATATCAGGAAAGCTATCTAAGAAGAAAAAAATACGCGTAATTGACAATATATATCCCTGCACCAAACCAAAAATAATTTTTTCGAAGTCCGTAGAGGATGCTGGTAAAAAGGCTCAGGAGTTTATGTCGAGGAAATATTTAGTCGTGGCCTGTGGAGGTGATGGCTTTATTAATATAATTGCCCAAAAAGCAATAGATTACTCGTGTAATATGGCTATACTTCCATTCGGAAGAGGCAATGACTTTGCTAGATCTCTTGGTCTCAATACACTGAAAAAGGCCATTGATGCAATAAGGGTTCGCAAATTTAAGTCGGTTAGATATTTGAACGTTATATTTTCAGATAATAACCGGATCTCGCTTACGAATGCTGGGGTTGGTTTATTAAGTGAGGCTTCATTTCGTGCTTCAAGGATTCCGTTGCTTAAAGGACCCCTATTATACGCATCCGCCGCGTTAATTAGCTTCATTAATTTAAAGTCACATACATATATTGTTACCACTGATTCCCAAAAAATGGAGATGAAAAACCTTATATTAGCAGGAGCTGCTTCAGAATATACTGGTGGTGGAATGTACATTGCTCCTGATGCAAAAAAGTTCAGAGCCAAATTAAACTTATTGGGTGCGAAGAAACTTAGTCGTCTTCAGGCCGTAAATCTATTAATTAAAGTTTTTTCTGGTAACCATATATTCCATCATGCAGTGACGAATACTCACGTTAGGAGCGTGAAAATAGAAAGTATCACCCCAGATCGATGGAGCTCAATTGTCTCTGGGGATGGGGAATACTTAGGGGAATTACCTGTAATAATTCATTTGGGTAAAAAATCACTCAAAGTAGCCTGTTAGTTGCAACATTTCACATGATAGTATATATTTTATACTAACTATCAAAGTCGCCAAATTGTTCACCATTTATAATGTCTGAATGACCATCATTTACATTTGGTTGAAAGATAGTTCCGGAAGCTCCATAAATGTAAACATTTCCTGATTGCAAATTTGGCTCAATGGGTTTTCTGCGATTTTGGTCCAAAACATCGATTACCACTTTTTTAACGATACTATTAGCCCTAAATATCATGCAAATATACACATCTCCATCTTCTTCAACAAAAATGACATTCGAACCACTCGCTTCTAGCGTGATTTCTTTTTCCAAAACCGCCAAAAAATTTTTTCTTTTTGCAATGGTTGTTATTTTTTTTATTGCTATGAAATACCAGTTTATTTCTACCAATCGACCAAGCAATTTATATCTTTCAATAAGAAATTCATTTTCTGACATTATTTCATACTCTTCATAGTCCAGTGATTTACGTAGCTTACAATCAATGCTGCGAACAAAAAATAAAATCCCTGCAAGAGACTGACCTCGAAGAAATAGGACAGTTGAGAGGAAAAGAGGAGAAAGCTTATTAGGAATATGTCCACCATAGCCAATTTGTGTAAATTTAGATTTTTCAGTTTAGCGATTGGTATAAAATTCGTACATAGCCTCATAAAAGGGATCAAGACACCAAAGACCAAAATCGTTCCACCAAGCAAGAAATTTTGTCGGTCAAACAGAGCGATAATTAAGCTATGAATTGAAAACTCCTCCTTAAAAATCCAAAATTCTTGTATCCTTGCAAAAGGAGAAAATATCCCTAAAAAAAGAAGAATAGCTTCAATAGCTGAAAAGATAATTACTATTAACAAATAGAGCCAATCCTTAAATTATTTATGATATAATAATAATGAGTAAATTAACTTAATTAGTAACGCAATAGCTTGTTTTTTGCGCTGGAATTAATATTAGGAGACACCTCATGGAGAAATCTTTCCCGAAACTGGATCTTGTGTATTTTAAAATGCGAGCGTTTACAGAAGCTATACAAATGCAACTATGCTATGGCAACGTTCCCTACACCTATCATATGGCGTGGGAATATTTTGAGAAATCTTGGCCAGAAATGAAAAAAGAAATCGGGTTTGGTCAGTTACCTGTTCTGATTGTAAATAACCAAACAACTATTTGGCAGAGCGGCTCAATAATGAGATATACAGCTAATTTAGCAAATACCTTTCCAACAAATGACGAAGACAGGGCAATAGCTGATGCTATATTTGAGTCAAGCCAAGAACTATTCCAACCCCTAAATGCAACAATAAACTTTAAGACCGGAGAGGAGTATGAAGCTCTAAAGAAAACTATTTTATCTGGTTTTGAGCCAAAAATATTTTATTTCAATAAATATATAGAGAGGGACAAAGGCGGCCCATTTTTTCTGGGCGAGAATCCTTCATACTGTGATTTTGGGGTATACCATCAATTATCGATGATTCGAGTTCTGGAGCCCACTATCTTTGATGATTGGCCTAGTATAGGGAGTTTCTTTAGCGCAATAGAAAATCTTAGTGGCGTATCTGAATATCTGAATAGCAGGCCCGAACTAGTTGGAATTAAAGAAGAGCCAAAGCTGATTATTAAAGGTAAAGCTGTGCCAACGGGCATGATGCCAGATTAATACTTGAGAGTTTAAAGATTTTTTAAAACTAAATCTTTTCCAGTTTACACCAGTCGGCTATGAATAAGGCTATTGTCTTTGTTATTTTTCTGACGGAACTTAAGCTTACTCTTTCATCAAAACCATGAATGTTTTCTGAATATGGACCATATACCAGACAGGGGCAATCTCCATATACCATAAATACTCTAGCATCTAGGTATGCAGGGCTAATAAAGCTCTTCATATCTCCTTCGTAAGCAAGAAAATGTGCCTCACCTAATACTTTCTCAGCTTCTGTACCCTCTTCTAAAACATAGCCTTTTGCAAAAAATCCATTCCACTCAATTTGAGGAGGGTTATTTGAGAGAAAAGCATCATTTAGCGAGGCTTCTCTAATGCATTTTTCTATTTCTAATGATTTTTCTTTTGGGTTCCAATCAGGAAAAATTGCAATCCGACAATCAAATTCACACCAAGATGGGACAGAGGAAGCCCAGTCGCCTCCCTTTATTTTACCGACATTAAAATTTATGGGGTGTTCAGTATCTTTATAATATTTAAAATTTGTCTTTTCTGCATTCCACGAATCCTCAAGTTTTCTTAGTGCTTTAATTATGGGAAAGCATGCTTCAATTGCATTTTGACCAGAGCCCGCTTCTCTCACATGCACAGGCAAACCTTTTACACTTACCTTAAACCACAAAACACCAACATTTCCTCTAACTAGTTTATCATCTACCGGTTCTGGAATAATTGCAGCTTCAGCATTATATCCTCTAACCAAACATGCTAGCGCACCATTACCTGTACATTCTTCCTCTACCACTGACTGAATATGAACACGTCCGGCCGGTTGGTAACCTAGGTTTCTTATCGCATCCATAGCAAATATGTTTGCAACGATACCCGCTTTCATATCTGCACCTCCCCTACCATACATCCAATCACCCTCAATTGCTGGATCAAAGGGATTGCGTGACCACATTTCATAAGGTCCCTCTGGAACCACATCAATATGGCCATTAAGTATAAGAGATTTGCCTATCTCTTTTTTAGGTCTATGAGTAGCAACTATGTTTATTGCATTTGAATAATCTACCTTTACTGGTGAAAATCCTGGGTGATCTTTAATGTCTTCCACATTCACCGTCCATCTATCAAGTGCATAATTTCGCTTTGTCATTTCATCAAAGAGAAAATCTTGAGCCGTATGCTCTTGGCCACGTAAAGAAGGAAATCTAGTTAACTTTTGAGTAAACCTTATTTGATCATCAAAAAGTTTATCAACTTCAACGTTTATTTTTTCGGAAAGCTCTTTTTCAATCATTAAAATAAGGTATCCCTGCGACCTTTTTTTATACTAAACTATTACATGAAGAATTGCATCTCAGTTTTAGCAAGGAACATAAGTTGTCTACTATCAATATTGAAGAAAGCTGGAGAAAGCGGCTGATTGATGAGTTCAGAAAACCTTACATGCGACAATTAAGTGATTTTTTGAAAACAGAAAAAAAGGTGGGAAAGGAAATTTTTCCAATAGGATCAGAAATCTTTTCAGCGTTTAACTTTACTCCCTTTGAAAAGGTAAAGGTCGTAATTTTAGGTCAAGACCCGTATCATGGAAGGGGACAAGCACATGGTCTAAGTTTCTCTGTAAAAGATGGTGTTCAACCGCCCCCATCTCTTGAAAATATCTTTAAAGAGTTAAAATCAGATATCGGCTTACCCCGACCTAAATCAGGAAGCCTTGGAAAGTGGGCGAAAGAAGGTGTTTTGTTGTTAAATACTGTATTGACCGTGGAAAAGAGTAAACCAGCATCCCATCAGAGTAAGGGCTGGGAAATCTTTACTGACAAAGTGCTTTCTTTGTTAAATGAAGAGAAAACAAATTTGGTATATATTTTATGGGGAAAAAAAGCGCAGGAAAAAGGGTCTTTTTTAAACGGCGATGCAAATCTAATTTTAAATAGTGCCCACCCGTCACCATATTCAGCTGCAAGTGGATTTTTTGATTCAAAACCATTTTCAAAAACAAACGAATATTTAGATGAAAATGGTATTTCCTCTATTAATTGGGAGCTATGAATAAGAATTCAGATTTTTATTAACAAATGGTACAATGACTTACAAACAAAGTAGGAGATAAAAATGAAAATAATAGCCTTGGCAAAATATAATGAGTCTGCATGGAAAGGTATGATTGGAAGCAGTTACGCAGAAAGAAAGAAAGTAATGGAAGCCGTTGTTAGTAGTGCGGGCGCAACACTTACAGATATGATGTTCACTCGTGGTCAATACGATATCGTAGTTACCTTCGAAGTTCCATCCGAAGATGTTGCTTTAGGCGCGGCCATTGCCGTTAATGCTAGCGGAGCAATCAAAGATCTAGTGACCCTCAGCGAAATTGATATAGATAGTGCTCTAAAAACGGCAAAGAGTGTGGCTAGTGCCTATTCTCCTCCAGGAACCTAATTTACGGGCTCTCTGACCACTCTTGTAATTCCGGATAAAATCGTTTTCTCCACTCTAAGACCTTTGGATTCATAACTTTCATCCAAAATTGTGGGATTAAACTCAAGAGTACCATCAAAGGGTAGCCAAAAGGCAACTGAGGCGCGTCGTCTGCATCATATGATTGGAGATGTTGATATTTTTTATTTGGTCTAGCGTGGTGATCCGAGTGCTTCTGAAGATTGATTAACAAAAGATTACTCGCGTGGTCGTTAGCATTCCAACTATGATGCGGCCGAGTTGGCTCAAACTTTCCATTGTCTAACTTTTGTCTGACAAGACCGTAATGCTCAATGTAATTTACGACCTCTAAATGTAATACCGCAACGAAAGCTTGTACAAAAAAACAAATGGCGCCGAGTATCCCGCCTATAAGAATAGCTAGCAATAAAAAGAGAAGCATGAGTCCAAAATAAATAAAAAAAGGATTTTGAAAGTCCCATAAAGGTAAATTTTTCTTCTGTAAAAGCTCTTTTTCTGTGTTCCAAGAGGACAAAAAACATTCGGGAATAACACGGATAAAAAATCGATAAAAGTTTTCTCCATATCTTGCGGTGACCGCATCTTTACGTGTTCCAACATGCCTATGATGAACGAGAACGTGTTCGGTTCTAAAGTGACCATACAGTGCCATCCCCATCAAGATATCTGATAAAAATCTCTCAAACCTTGTTTTTTGATGCATAAGCTCATGTGCAAAGACAATTCCCACTGCACCTGATATGATGCCTTGAACTATCATAAGAAAAAATGCTTCGATACCACTGAGATGGTCGAACATAAATATTGTAATTAAACTGCCAAATATCAAAAAGAACTGGACGGGAACCCAACCATAAAGAACATATTTATACCAGTCCTCCGATACACTGCTACCCTCATTGGGCTTAATTAGCTTCTTTCCTATTAAAGCATCAAAAAATGTAATAACGACATACCCAAATATTGGCACAAGAAGTATTGTCCACCCCCCGAATATCCACGAGATCATCATTAATGGTGCAAAAAGATAGGGAAGACCAAACTGGAATGCTGGCGTTATCTCACTGGTAAAATTTTCTGTAGCAGTTTTATTCATCTTTCCCCCACGTAGAGATAAAAACTATTTGGTTAATTTCAAAGAAATTAGTTATACTATAGTTTAAAAAAAAATACCATTAGTTTTACTTTTGAACTAAAGAAAGGGCGACCATGAGTACAGTAATGAAGAAATCATTTGATAATCCAGATGAAGTGAGAGCGCCTGATAAGGCGAAGGTATCTGTCTGTGATCTAGGAGGAATAGCTGCTGCAAAGCTCGTTCTTCAGCCAGGATGGAGTTGGGAAACATGTGTCAAACCGATGGTTGGAGGAGAAAGTTGTCAAGCAAAACACGTTGGAACGGTGATTTCTGGCCAGATGGCTGCCAAGCATAATGACGGCACAGAACAGGTTTTTGGGCCTGGTGACGTTTATGTTATTGAACCCGGTCATAATGGTTGGGTAGTAGGTGACGAAGAGGTAGTAGCGTTTGAATTTAACTCAACCGCAGCACAAACATACGCGAAGACCGATTAAGCGACTTATAACTTTTGATAAATCTGGGCAGAGTCGCTAAAAAATCATTTAAGTTGAGTTACTTATGTCTAATAATCCAATTGATTTTTACATCGACATAAAAAGTCCCTATGCCTACTTGGCTCTCGACCCTGCTATTAAAATGTTTGATCAACTGGGATTGACGTGGAACCTATTGCCATACACTCTAGATATTGCTGACTATTTAGGAAGTGCGACAGTCAACAACGAAGGAAAGATTATCTCCTCAAATAGAACAGCACATCAGTGGCGCAGAGTTAAATATTCCTACATGGATTGCAGAAGGATGGCTAATCTACAAGGGAAGACAATTTTAGGAACTCAAAAAATTTGGGATAGCTCCTTATTTTCTATGGCTCATTTGTGGGTCAAAGAAAAATCGGAAAAAACTTTATTGCCTTTTTTGCGCGAGTCTTTTCAACTTTTTTGGAAAAGAGAGCTAGACATAGAAAATGAAAAGGTAATTTTAAATTTAATCGACAAATTTCAACTTGATAGCGCTGATTTCATATCTTGGAAGAGCAATAATCAAAATTGCGTGACCTCTTTAATGAATGCCGCACTATCTATGGGAATATTTGGGGTTCCAACCTTTGTCTTTGAAGAAGAAATATTTTGGGGAAGTGAAAAATTAGCTCTTATTAGTGCGAAGGCTACGGGAGATTACTCAGCTTTAACTTGAGTTTTTTTAACCCTCTTTTTGTGGCCAAAGTCTCTTATGGATGCGAAAAAGACAAACCAGTAAAATCTAAGCTTTGCGTAAATGCCTTTCCGTGATTTGAGTAAATCGTACTTTTCTAAACCGCATTTTGTTTTTATAAAATAATTCATAAGGTTTCATTTATCATTTATTTTGGTACAGTTCTCGTTCGTACATTTCCATAATGTCATTTTCTTTTTTTATTTCACAATTCAATCCGGTTTGATCTTCAATCATTTCATATAGCGTGGGTATAGGTCTTTTATCAGGCCAGCTTTCAGGTTTCCACAGACTTGAACGAAGTAGTGCTTTGCCGCAATGCAGAAATACTTTTGTTGGTTTGATAACAGTAACCGTCTTTGGCAAATTAGACTTCAATAAATGATTTTCAAGGACTTTTGGATCTCTTGATATAGTTGCCTTTCCTTGAACTCTAAGTGTTTCAGTCACTTTTGGAATGAAAAAAATTAGGGAGACAATAGCGTTTTTAGAAATATTTTGAAGCCCATCAATCCTATTATTTCCAGGTCTGTCAGCTATTTCGATACGATCCTCAGATATAACTTTCACAAAACCTTTGGGATCACCCTTAGGAGAAAGATCAATATCCTCACCGTCAAAAGTGCCCATGACCAGAAAATTAGATGCTTTTATGAAACTTACACTATGTTGATCCAAGCTTTTCATGATCTTCGCAGATGCTTTTTCAGTGGCGGGACCATAAAGATTTCTTAATTGACTTTCATCCATTATATATTTTTTGTGGTTGAAACACTTTTATAATAAACTATTTTCAACAATGTAACAGAGAAAACAGGAGGTAATATAAATGAGCGTTGAACTATACTATATCTGTCTCTACGGACTTTTGATAATAGCGACTACCCTTGTCCAACAACTTACTAGCATGGTAAACGTTGGTATTATGCCTGTGTTTAGTAGTAGAGAAGGCGTAAAATTTTCTGGTATGACTGGACGATTAGAGCGAGCACTTCTAAATTGCGTGATAGCATTGGCGATGATAGCTCCAGCAATCTTGGCACTTGTAATGACCGAAACCAGCAGTGCGAATACTATACTAGCTGTTCAAGTTTTCTTTTGGGCACGTCTCGTTTACGTGATCGCCTATGGATTTAACATTATCGGCGTAAGGTCTGCAGGCTGGATTGTAAGTTTGTTAAGCATTTTATATTTATATTGGTCAGCAATGTCGATCAGCTAACTTTTTGGAAATAGACAACAATCTTATTAGAAAATAGAGAGCTTTATGGACGCTATAGATCAGCTGATCAATTACAATAGAACGACTGGTTTACTCCAATCCGTAGCTGGTAGAAATGCCTGGGATCAGGAAACAATGATGCCACCTAAAAGTGGTAACTCTCGGGCAATGGAGATGGGTGCACTTGAGGAAGTTATCCACGCTAGAAAGAAAAATTCGACAATCAGAGAGTTATTGGGAGAGGCCGAACCCAAAACACCCTTTCAAAAAAGAGCATACACACTAATAAAAAGAGACTTTGACAGAGCGGTGGCTATACCGAGCAAACTAGCATCCGATTTGGCTGCAACCACATCCTTAGCCCAAATGGCTTGGCAAAAAGCTAGACAAAATAACGATTTTTCTGAGTTTTCACCTCACTTAAAGAAGGTGGTTGATTTAAAAAGAGAAGAGGCATCCCTTCTGTCTCCCAGTGGAGATTTATACGATGGGTTAATAAATGATTACGAATTTGGAATGACAAAAAAAGAGACCTCCAGTATTTTTAAAGAGATGAAACCAAGACTTCTAGATTTGCGGCAGAGAATAAGTGAAGCAAAACTTTCGAACCCCGTATTAGAGGGCGACTTTAATACTGAAAAACAATTAAAACTCGCGCACAAAATAGCAAAGACATTCTTCTATGACTTTGACAGAGGAAGAATTGATACTGTAGCGCATCCTTTTTGTTCAGGTGGTGGGGATGATGTACGAATTACTACTCGAGTCGATAGCAAGGACCCATTTAACTGTTTATACAGTACTATTCACGAAGTGGGGCACGCATGCTATGAGCAAAACGTGTCTTCAGACTTTTTACACTCGCCTCTCGGTTCAGGCGTATCTTTAGGCATTCACGAAAGTCAGTCTAGGATATTTGAAAACCAAATAGGAAGATCTAGGCAATTCACCAGGTGGCTGTTCAAAAAAATGAAAAGCTATTTTGGAGAATTTGGTATTAGAGATGAGGAAGAGTTCTACCGTTTGGTTAATAAGGTTGAAACCGGTTTTATTAGAACTGAAGCAGACGAAGTTCACTACAATCTACATATTATGCTTCGCTTTGAGCTCGAAGTAGAGGTAATTGGAAAAAATTTGGAAGTTCCGGATTTGCCCGAGGCCTGGAATTCAAAATTCAAGGAATATTTTGACCGTGACGTTGAAAAATCCTCTGATGGGATTCTCCAGGACGTTCATTGGTCAATCGGTGCATTTGGATATTTTCCAACCTACACTTTAGGTAACTTAAATGCCGGTTGTTTATTTGAAAAGATGAGAGAAGATATTCCTGGTCTTGCAGACGGATTTGAGAAAGGTGACGTGTCATTAGCAACCACTTGGTTAACAGAGAACATACATCAGCATGGAAGCCTATATGAACCTGCTGACCTGATCAAAAAAGCTACAGGAAAGGCTTTTACGCCTGAGCCCTTTTTGAATTATTTAGATGCAAAGTTTTCTGATATATACGAGATCTAATCTCTAAAATTTATAAATTGTAAAGGAAGAGGTAAATCGAGCTTTTTTGCTAACGAAATAACTTCCTGAAGACTATCTTTCTTTTGCCCTGAAACCCTAAGCTCATTACCTTGTATTTTTACCTGCACTTTTAACTTACTCTGCTTGACAGAAGAAATAATTTTCTTTGATGTGTCTTGTTCAATCCCCTCCAGCAAATCATAGTTTTGCCTTACTCGATTACCTGAAGCGCTTTCCGTTGATTTAACTTTGAGGGCTTTGGGGTCTATACCTCTTTTAACAAAATGGCCTATTAAAAGTTCATTAACTTGCTTTGCTTTCAAGTCATCTTCTGTTTCTACAGTTAACGAGTTCTCATTTCTCTCAATATCAGTCTTTGAACCTTTAAAATCATATCGCTGGTTGATCTCTTTACTAGCATTAAAAATCGCATTCTCAACTTCCTGCATATCCAATTTACTAACAATATCAAAACTAGGCATTTCCTCTTAACTCCCTTGACCATAAAATAAATTGCTTTGTTGTTATTTTACAATAAATAAACCCTAAATTTAACTCATATTTAGATTCAGAAAAAATTACAATATTTTTAAGTTTCACAATGATGTATGATAAAAACTTCGAGTAGATCCGGATAATAATAATGGAAAAGCAAAATAAACAATCAGAGCCTAGCTTTTATGTAAATTTTGAGAAAGTTTACGCACGTAATATCGACAGCAATATAAGCTTGCTAAACTTTTTGAGGCATAATTGTAAATTTACTGGGACAAAAGAGGGGTGCTCAGAGGGAGACTGTGGTGCATGCTCTGTATTGATTTTTGATGAAAAAGGATCCTTAGCACCAGTAAACTCTTGTATTTTAAAGGTGGGACAAATACTCGATAAGAATATAGTAACAATTGAAGGTGTTAGCAAATTAAGCTCTGCTAAACCTTTAATTGAAGCACTAAACTCCAAGGCGGCGTCGCAATGTGGGTTTTGCACGCCTGGCTTTGTAATGGCAGCTCTTGCACTAAAAGAAAAACATAAAAACCCTTCTGAAAGCGTTATCCATGACTCTCTATCTGGAAACTTATGTCGCTGTACAGGGTATAGACCAATTGTTCATGGGATCCAATCTCTCGAAGAAAAAATAAAGTTTCCAACCCCCATAAGTTTTAAAGGCTCAAAACTAAAGACCGCAATTTTTGGAAAGACAACTTACATCTATCCAGAATCTAAAAAAGAACTAATTGAATTTATATCAAAGGAAAAGAATTATACTGTTTTGTCTGGAGGTACAGACTGGAACCTTGAAGCGGAAGACTCCAATTTTAAAGAACAGAAAATATTATTTCTGAATAATATTAAAGAACTGTCTACAATTAAGACCAGGACTTCGTCATTTGAAATAGGAGCTTGTGTTACACTATCTAAATTCGAAGAGTTATGCCGTGAATTTTTCTACCCCTTTCTGGATACAATTATTAGGTTTGGTTCTCCACAGATTAGAACAGCCGCAACAGTTGGAGGGAATCTTGGGACATCGAGCCCTATTGGTGACCTAGCTCCCCTATTTTTCGTATTGGAGGCTGAATTGTCTCTTCTCGGTCCAAAAGGAGAAAGAACTATTCCGATTAAAGATTTTTTTAAGGGATATAGAAAAAACGCTCTAAAAAGCAATGAGCTTATATTCAAGGTTAAGGTACCAAAAACAAAAAAGAAAGATTCAATTTTTTCTTGGAAGCTATCAAAAAGGTATGATCAAGATATATCAACTTTATCGCTGGCAGCCAAATTAAAAATGGATAAAAACCATACTATAGAAAATATTATTTTATCTGCGGGGGGCGTAGGACCCACGCCTTTGTTATTAGATAAAACGAGTAAATTATTAATGGATAGTAATCTACGCTTTGACCAAAACTCTCTACTAACTGCTTTAAGTCATGATATTTCTCCAATAAGTGATCTTAGAGGGACAGCAAAATATCGATCGGCTGCAATGGTTGGATTGATAAAAAAAATGCAAAGATCCGCCATAAGTGGTGAGAAACAACATTCGATAATGAGTATTTGATGACGTTAGATAACAAAAATAATATTTCAGTTGGAAAGTCGCACTACCAAGACTCGTCTTTTAGACAACTTACAGGAAGAGCCGAGTACATAGACGATATTCCTTTGTCAGAAAATACTCTGCATGGAGCTCTTATCCTTTCAGAAATACCATCTGGTATGATAATTTCTATTGATACCGAAAAAGCAAAAAAATTTGATCCAAGCATTACAGTTATTACAGCAAAAGACATACCTGGTAGGAATGATATAGCGCCTATTTTTGCAGACGAGCCCATCTTTGCAGAAAAAGAAGTGACTTATGTAGGCCAACCAATCGGGCTCATTGTTGCTTCATCAATGGAGAGAGCAAGGGCAGCCGTAAATGAAGTGAAGATTGTCTATAAAAAAGATAAAACACCGATATTAGACTTGGATTTAGCCTTCAAGAAAAAAAACTTCTTTTTAAAACCAATTCACTTTGAGAGGGGTAAGGCAAACGAACAGATTAAGCAGGCACCCCATAAACTTAACGGTTCATTTTCTATGGGAGGTCAAGATCACTTTTATTTGGAGACACATATTGCTCTTGCCATTCCGCATGAAAACTCTGAGTTCACAATCTGGTCAAGCACACAACACCCAACTGAAGTCCAGCATGGTGTATCCAACGTTTTAAATATTCCAGCGGCCAAGATCTCTAGTAAGGTCAGGAGACTTGGCGGTGGCTTTGGAGGTAAAGAAAGCCAGTCAACAATATACGCAGCCATAGCAGCTCTAGGAGCATACATTTTGGATAAGCCTGTTAAGCTTCGTCTTAATCGCAAAGATGACATGGCATCATCTGGGAAACGTCATGACTTTGAAGTGAAATACTCGGTAGGTTTCAACAAAAAAGGAAAAATTAAGGGATTAGATATAACATTGCTGAGCAATGCGGGTAATGTCTGCGACCTGTCAGCTCCTGTAATGTCGAGAGCATTGACCCATTTAGATAATTGTTACTCTTTTAAAGATTTTACCGCACGAGGCTATATATGTAAAACAAACACCGTTTCTAACACGGCTTTTAGAGGCTTTGGCGGCCCTCAAGGAATGCTTGCAATTGAGACTATTCTTGAAAGAGTTTCTCGATTTCTAGGAATCGATTTAGATGCACTTAGACGTGAAAATTATTATTCCCTTAAAAATGGAATTAAAACACCCTATGGGCAAATAGTTAAAAATATCAAAATTGAAAAAATAATAAATGAGATGAAAACTTTCGCAGGTCTAGAAAAAAGAAAGCTTCTTGTAGAAAAGTTTAACACGTCGCAAATTAATAAAAATCAGCCTTACAGAAAAGGAATTGCCTTCATGCCTGCCAAGTTTGGGATATCTTTTAATAAAGTATCCTTAAATCAAGCAGGAGCTTTAGTCCATGTATACACAGATGGTTCGGTGAGACTAAATCATGGTGGAACAGAGATGGGACAAGGCCTATTTACGAAAGTGGCTCAGGTCGTCTCAGAATGTTTCAACATTCCTATAGACTATGTACATATTGCTGGGACGAATACCGATGAGGTCCCAAACACCTCAGCTACAGCTGCATCGTCTGGCTCCGATATTAATGGTATGGCTGCGTGGAAAGCAGCTACTGTTATCAAACAAAGAATGCTTAAACACGCGAGCAAAGTTTTTAAAAAGCCACCCTCTTCTATTGAATTTAAGAACGGTCTGATACTAAGTGGAAATAAAAGCATGACTTTTAAGGAATTAGCATTTTCCTGCTGGGAAAACAGAATATCTCTTTCATCAACAGGCTTTTATAAAACACCAAAAATCTCATGGGATCAGGAAAAATTTAAGGGAAGCCCCTATTTTTATTTCACATGGGGAGCGGCAGTATCGGAAGCAATTATGGATATTGATACAGGAGAAAGTCGAATACTTAGGGCAGACATCATTCAAGACTGTGGGACCTCTCTTAACCCCCTAATTGATAGAGGGCAGATAGAAGGAGGTTTCATCCAGGGTATAGGATGGCTAACGTGTGAAGAACTATATTTTAATCCAGAAGGCAAACTTTTAACTCTTGGCCCCTCAACGTATAAAATACCTGGAAGCCGAGATGTACCACCTGAATTTAATATTAAGCTATTAGAGAATACTCCTAATGAAGAGAAGACAATATTTAGATCTAAAGCTGTCGGTGAGCCCCCTTTATTACTATCCATTTCTCACTTTTTGGCTTTGAAAAATGCCGTCTCAATGGCTAGCGAAACATCAAATGCAGATTTATTAAATGCTCCCGCAACACCTTCAAAAATTTTAGCTGCGGTGCATAATGATCACTCTATGTAAATCTCATTACCATTGCTTTGAAAAAAAAACTCTCTTAAATTTTCTTTGCCTGCATCCAATGCTGATGATCTATCGATAACCAAAAAATCTTGAGCTGTATTAACGAGCAATGGAAAATGCCAAACTTTTGGATTGTAATTTATACCTACATTACCTGGCACTTCGAAATACTTGATTGAAGAAAGATCTGGGGATCCGTCATTATCATTTGCCACGACTACTTGCCAATCTATTTTTTGTATTGGCATAAATGCTTGAGACGCCAGAGGATGCATCTCCAGATAATCAATTTTTATCGGTCTTTTTCTAGGAGTAGCAGAAAATATTGAAATGATTGGATTGGCTTTTTTGTCCAGCACTTGTACCGTCGCTATCTCATCAAACCTCTCACAATATCCCTGATTTATCAGAAATTTATTATTTTCCATCCCTTTTGAAATTACATCACCAAAAGGTTCGAATAATTTCTGGCTTACAGTCAGCTTTTCTAAATTTAAATGCATTTTAGCTTACTGGTTGACCGAAAATTCGAAATCTCGAAACTCCCCCATCAGGATAGATGTTTAATCTCACGTGGGAGACCGTTTTTTCGTGTAAGAAATCATTTTTTCCAAAGTTATGAATAAAGTCTGGTTTGCATTTTTTCTCATCTAAAAAAAATTCCCAGTTACTAGAATCTTCAAATACTTTTATTTTGTCTTTTTCATTTTTTAAATCAATTGTTTGAATTGAAGCTCTATCTGGAAAATTACCCTTGAAGTGACAGGTATCTATTTCTACATTCGAAATCAGCCCAGGTGTTCCTAACTCAATGATAATAAAATCATTTCCAGGGACACGTCTACGCCGAGTCTCCCACCCGTCACCCATTGTAGTTCCTCTACCTTCAGACAGGAGAGCGTTTACGTTGCCATAGTGTGCGTTATTATACCCAACGATTTTGCCTCCATTTTTTAGAGCAGATAATTCTAAATCTTTGGACAGATCCTGAGAAAAGGGAATAAGATCTCCAAAAAGTCTAAGCCGCGCTACACCTCCATCAGGGAAAATATTTAATCTTACATAGGTTACATTTTGATTTTTTAGGAGCTTAAATTCATTTATGTGATCTCCTTTCAAAATCTGTTTTTCAAGAAGTGTGTGCCAGTCCAAAGATCCTGCTTCATAACTATGGTTAGATGAGAAATCTAGGGAGGCAGCTGGCGGATAGTTCCCAGTAAAATGACTAGTATCAATTATTACATCCTCTATAGAACATCTGCCTCCTAAGCCAATTATAGCCCAGTCGTTTCCCTCTACTCTTTTTCTACGGCTTTCCCAACCATCCATCCATTTTCCATGATCATCATATTTATCGTCAATGAAAATGGGATCAGTGTCATTTAACATTCGATCACATTTTGCAAAAAAGTCGTCAGACACATCAATGATTTTTGCCCCTGCTTTCGGTGATGCCAAATTAACCTTTTTTGACACTATAAATTTGTCTTCATTTTTCATGTGGTAGCACCTTTCTCCAATGCCTCGCAATTCCTATTCTAGTTGTAAACCAGATATCGCTGAATGACTGAATGTAATCAACAAACTTTTTTAGTGCCGGGAACCTTCCCGGTTTTCCAATTATACGGCAATGAAGTCCAATGTTCATAATCTTAGAACCTTCATGCCTTTCTTCATATAGACAGTCAAAACTATCCTTAAGATAATTAAAAAAATGCTCGCCATTATGAAATCCTTGCGGGGTTAGAAATCTCATGTCATTAGTATCAAGAGTGTAAGGTATTATTAGGTGCGGCTTTTTTGTCATTTTAGACCAAAATGGTAAGTCATCACTATAGTCATCTGAGTCATAAAGAAAGCCCCCTTCTTCACAAACCAAATCCCTTGTATTCTCTGAGGTACGACCTGTGTACCAACCCATAGGTCTTTCTCCACAAATTCTTTTTTGAATCTCTATTGCTTTTTGCATATGCTCTTTTTCAGTGGCTCTGGGCACATCTTTGTAATTTATCCATCTTAGTCCATGGGAACAAATCTCATGATTATCTTTTAAAATTTGATCTACAATTCTTGGATTTTCTTCCAAAGCTTGTGCTACAGCGAAAATTGTTATGGGGATTTGTCTTTCTCTGAATAGTTTTAAAATTCGCCAAACACCAGCTCTAGTGCCATATTCATATAAACTTTCCATAGACATATGTCGTTGACCAAAAAATGGCTCGGCACCTATGATCTCTGAAAGGAAAGTCTCGGAATGCTTATCTCCATAGATTATTGAATTTTCACCACCTTCTTCTAAGTTCAAAACGAATTGAACCGCCAACTTTCTACCCCCTGGCCAGCTAAAGTGGGGAATTTCGCCATGGTAACCTTCTAGATCTCTGAGTTTTGTTTCCATACTGCTCACTTCTCTTCTCTTAATATTTCCTCTATCTTATGAAAAAGGTTTGCGTACAATAACCGCTCTTCGTCTTCTAAAAAAGTAATATTGCCAGGTGGCATCGCCCTTGACGCTGCAACCTGCTTATAAATAGTTTCATAGTTATTAATCAAGTGACTGAATTTGCTCAAATAAACCCCTTTAGGAGGTTTTTTCATTCCTTCCCAAGATGGCTCCATAACATGGCAAGTGGAACATTTATAAGCCGTCACCTCCATTATATTATCTTTGAATTCTTTTGAAAATGAGCCTTCGATTAGGCTTAGCTTTTCTGGCGATAGTTGATCCAAACTAGGTTCGTCAACTTCAGACAACATTAGAGAACCCCATGATAGGATTACAATTGGAATTGCAACCCAATACGGGCTCTTGTTACCAGCGTGTCTCTCATTAAAAAAATGTCTAACAAGGCCTCCTATAATAATGGTCAATACAATTATTACCCAAGAATAGGAGGTAGCATAGGCGGTAGGATAATGATTGCCGATCATTATAAAGATTACAGGAAGGGTCAAATAGTTGTTATGAAGAGATCTTTGTTTTGCACGGATACCAAATTCAGGGCTGGGTGTCTTCTTGGCGATTAATTGTGCTACAACTTTTTTCTGACCTGGAATAATTACCATCAGAACATTTGCTACCATTATTGTACCAAGAGTTACTCCCATCTGCATAAAAGCCCCTCTCGAACTTAGTATTGAATAGGATGCCCAAGACAAAAATGCAAAAAATATTAATAGTACAATTGACAATACTAAATTAGATTTTCCAACCAGTAATCTGCATATTAGATCGTATATCACCCATCCAAATATAACACCGGCTATTGATATTAAAACAGCAGCAGTTTTGGATAATTCAATTTTTTCATAATCAATTAGATATAGCTCAGCACCAAGATAGTAGACGAGTATGAATAGCGCTGCACCGGTAATCCATGTAGCATAAGCCTCCCACTTAAACCAAGTTAAGTGATTGGGTAGATGATTTGGAGCCACGAGATATTTTACCAAATTATAAAAACCACCTCCATGAACTTGCCAAGCCTCTCCATGTGCCTCTTTAGGCAATGAGGGTGATTTTCTTAAACTTAGGTCGAGCGCAATAAAATAAAAGCTAGATCCTATCCATGCAATTCCAGCAATTACATGGAACCATCGAACCATAAATTCTATCCACTCAAGATAATCAAAATCCATGCTTAACTGCCTCGATAGGTACTGTAGCCGAACTTAGATAGTAACAGAGGGACATGATAGTGTTGCTTTAGGTCATTAATTTGAAAGCAGATAGAAATATTATCAAAAAATAAATCCGTTTCTTTCATTTTATGTTTTGCCACCAAATATTTTCCAGCATGAAATACCATTTCATACCATCCTTCTCGAATATTAGACTGATCAAATATTGGCTTTTTTAATCTTCCATCAGAATTGGTTACAAAATTAGAAATCAATTCTTTCCTGTCTGACTGCGTAGTATAAAAACTGATTTCAAGTGCATCCGCAGGTTTCCCTAGCGTCAAATCTAAAACATGTGTGGTAAGACCTGTCATTTATTAAAAGCTTTTTTTTTTTTGCTATTACATGGTAACTATTACGAGACAAAAAACAACCAAAGAAAAGGCAAACTTTGGAGCAAGAAAAATTCATTAGGCATTATGGCAGCTTGTATGAAAATTCACCTCATATAGCGCTTGCAATATACGAGCACCATCGTTTGGATACGTTGTCACCCTTGGAAATACTGAGCTTAATGAAGGATTACGTAACCATGATGGATCATCAATCCAAAATGAACCTAATTTTAGAACATCCAGAATTAGGTATTAAGAAGGGACAACAGAACAACCTAACAGCCCATTCAAAGAAAGAACAAAACCGAGCTGGTCTAGATAATCTTTCTGGAATTGAATATAATCTATTGAGCAGGTTAAACAAAGACTACATAAATAAATTCAAATTTCCTTTTATTATCGCTGTATCAGGCTTAAACAAAGAAGAAGTATTTAGAAATATTCAGGTGAGGCTACAAAATACTGTTGAAACAGAGTTTGATACAGCTATAGAGGAGATACACAAAATCGCAGAAATAAGGCTGAGAAATCTACAGTAAGGTTATTTAATTTTTTTACCAGCAATAAATACCGATTCTATCGCTCGATCATCTCCCAAGGTCTGAAGAATGAATAGCTCCTCTGCAATTGTTTTACATTTTTCCATTCTATGTCTCATTAAAGGAGTACTTTTACTGTTTAAAACTATCAAGTCAGCATAGTTTCCAGTCTTAATAGTTCCGATTTGGTGCTGAAGTCCTAGACACTCTGCATTACCCATGGTTGACCAAAAGTATGAAGCTAGGGGATTTAGGCTATAGTTCCCTAATTGCTGAATTTTGTAAGCTTCGTCGAGCGTTCTTAACATTGAGAAGGATGTACCACCTCCTACATCTGTTGCTATTGCGGTTCTTACTCCTTTTTCTTCTAACTCTTTAAATTTAAATAGCCCACTCCCAAGAAATAGGTTTGAAGTTGGGCAATGGACAGCTATAGACTTTGTTTCTTTCATTCTTTCAATCTCGTTCATTTCCAAGTGTATAGAATGAGCTAATAATGTCTTGTTCGAGAGCAAATTATATTTGTCATAAATGGATAAGTAATCTCTTTGATCTGGGAATAATCCCAGTGTTGTTTTAATTTCATCTATATTTTCAGAAAGATGAGTTTGCACATAACATGATTTATTTTCAGCACATAAGGTTTGAGATACTTCCATCAACTCTGGAGTGGAGGTTATTGCAAATCTAGGTGTTATTGCATATTTGCAACGGCTGACATTATGCCACTTGCCAATTATCTCTTTGCTACTTAAATAGCTTTTATCTGCTTTCTCTAAAACTGTATCTGGTGCATTCCTATCCATCAACACGTTACCAGCAATAACACACATGTTTCTTCTTTGAGCTTCCTCAAATAGATACTCGACTGAATTTGGATGCACTGATCCAAATGAAACAGAAGTTGTAATACCGTTATCATTTAATACATCTAGAAACATTTTCGACTCTCGTTTACAGTGTTTGTCATCAGCAAATAAGCTTTCATTTGGGAAAGTATATTTATTTAGCCACTCAAGTAATTTTGTTCCATATGATGCGATTACCTGCGTTTGGGGGAAATGATTGTGTAGATCTATAAACCCTGGAAAGATTATTTTAGATCCAAAATCTATTGTTTCAGTATTCTCATATCTCTTACTAAGTTTAGAATAATCGTCAACTTCGATGATAATTCCCCTATCGTCAAATGCTACTCCTCCTCTTTCTAAATAGATGTAGCTTCCAGTATCATTAATATCTAATGGTTTCCTCAAAAACGAAAAAATTCTTCCTTTAAATATTTTCATTTTTTATAAGTCTCCAAAAAAAAGGCCCTTTTTAGGGCCTTTTTTATTTTCTGTAGGTTTGATTATTTTGGAATATCGCCTTCAATTCCCTCGACGTAGAAGTTCATACCAAGGAGTGTTCCGACATCAGCTGTCTCACCAGCCTTAAGCCAAGGCGAACCGTCTTGCTTATTGATTGGACCTGTGAATGAATGAAGCGTTCCAGAAGCAATCCCATCTCTGATTGCCATTGCCTCCTTCTTGACACTAGCAGGGATCTTGTCATTTAAGTCTCCAATAATAACCATACCTGCTCCAATTCCGTCAAAAGTTTGTTCTCCACCTTTCCAAGTGCCCGCCATACCCTGTTTTACCTTTTCCACATAATACGGCGCCCAACCATTGATAATTGCTGTCAAGTGGGCGTTAGGACCAAAGGCACTCATATCGGAGGCTTGACCAAAAGCAAAGACTCCTGCCTCTTCGGCAACGGTCATTATCGCAGAACTGTCAACATGCTGTAGTATCACGTCAGCTCCCTGAGAAATCAAAGTTTTGGCAGCATCGGCTTCTTTAGCTGGATCATACCAAGTAAATATCCAAATAACTTTGAATTCAACATTAGGATTAGCTTTCTTGGCAGCCAAGTATGCTGAGTTAATACCTCGAACCACTTCCGGAATTGGAAACGATGCGACATAGCCAATTGTGTTTGATTCGGTCATCTTTCCAGCAATATGGCCTGCCACTGTTCTGCCTTCATAGAACCTCGCACTATAAGTTGAAACATTATCTGCTGTCTTATACCCAGTAGCGTGCTCAAATTTTACTTTTGGAAATTTCTTGGCAACGTTAATTACTGGATCCATGTATCCAAATGAAGTAGCAAAAATCATGTCCGCACCCGCTAGTGCCATTTGGGTCATAACCCTTTCAGCATCAGCACTCTCCGGAACATTCTCTTGAAAGACTGTTTCGACTTTTCCACCAAAAGCCTCATCAACAGCTTTTCTTCCTACGTCATGCTGATAGTTCCATCCATGATCACCTGGAGGACCTATATATATAAAGCCAACTTTATAATCTGCTGAAATAGCTAGGTTTGCGTTCAAAGCCATTACTGCAAATAAAAAAGATGCCGATAAAAACTTAATAACTCTTTTCATTTTATCTCCATTTCTGTGTTAGATTTAAATTGTTTTCACAAACGATCTACCTAGACATCCCGGAGCTCCCCTGTTCCCTCGGAATCGACTCATTGATATTACCACTAAAGCCAATATCGTTGCAAGATATGGTGCCATTGATAATACAGCAATGTTTATATTTACACCAATTGCTTGTAAGTTTAGCTGGAGAATTGTGATACCACCAAAAATATAGGCACCTATAAGTAATCTAAAGGGTCTCCATCCTGAAAAGACGACAAGAGCAAGGGCAATCCAGCCTGCTCCGGCTGTCATTCCTTCTGTCCATTGAGGAACTCTAACAAGTGATAGATAGCCTCCCCCTACTCCAGCCATAGCTCCACCAAAAACAATAGCCAAAAACCGTATAGTTATTACCCTGTAACCCAATGAATGCGCTACGTCATGATCTTCTCCTACCGATCTAAGTATAAGTCCTGCTCTCATATGCGTTAAAAAATACCAGACCGTTAACACAGAAATTAGCGACAGATAAACAATCAAATCATGCTGGAAAAACATTGTTCCGAGTATCGGGATTTCATTAAGAATAGGGATTGAAATCGTTGAAATTTGTGGTGATTTTATACCAGTGTATGGGTGACCCATAAGAGCTGCTATTCCCAGACCAAAAATAGTTAAGGCTAGGCCCGACGCCACCTGATTTGCTTGCATGATCAAAATAATAAAGGCAAAGAGAAGAGAAAGTAGTGCTCCTGCCAATGCTGCCGCCATCATCCCTATATAGGCAGAACCAGTTTCTACTCCAACTATAAATCCGGCGACCGCACCCATTATCATCATACCCTCTACACCAAGGTTCAAGACACCAGATTTTTCAACAATCAACTCCCCAAGAGCCGCCAAAACAAGCGGTGTTGAGGCCACGATTAGGCTAGCGACCAAGACCGCGAAATTAATTTCCGAAAGGCCCATTCACTGATTTCCTTTGAGTTTTATTTTGTAATGCACAAAAAGATCAAATGAGAGTAAGAAAAATAATAGCATTCCCTGGAAAACCTGGATTGCAGCAGCTGGTAAATTAAGCATAAATTGCGTAAGCTCTCCCCCAACATAAGTTAGTGCCATCACTATACCGGCGAAAAAAATGCCAATGGGGTTAAGCCTGCCAAGAAATGCTACTATAATAGCCGTAAAACCGTAGCCCACATTAAAGTCAATGTTGATCTGTCCTGCAGGTCCAGCTACTTCCATTATTCCAGCCAAACCAGCTAAACTTCCAGACAAAGTTAAACAAAGAAAGATGAGCTTGTTGGGGTTATCGCCAGAAAAACCTGACGCTTTTGGGGAGTTTCCAAGTAGCTTAATCTTGAACCCCAGACTGTGCCGAAATAATAGCACGTAGAAAAAAACGACCATCAATAAAGAAAGCAGAACTCCTAAGTGTATTCCTGTTCCCATAATAAGCTCAGAGTTGGAGGCAGAAGAGTATTGACTTAAATTACGAGAACCAGGAAACCCAGCACCATCGGGATTTCTTAAAAACCCCAACGATGCAAGAGCAAGTATCTGCTCTGCTACATATACTAACATAAGAGAAACTAGTATCTCGTTTACATTGAACTTAACTTTCAAGAGAGCTGGGATCATCGACCACAAACTTCCTCCGAGGATACCCATTAGTACCATCGTAGGAAAAATAAAAATACTTTCTAAAGGATAAAGAGTAAGTGCAAATGATGCACCAAATATGGCTCCCATAATGTACTGGCCTTCTGCTCCAATATTCCAGACATTTGCTTTAAAGCCAACAGAAAGGCCAAGTGCAATCAAAATTAAAGGAGCACCTTTTATAAAAATTTGAGGAATAGAGTATGTTGAAAATGTTTCACTCATTAAAGGATCCCAAAATATCATTTTTATGGCTGCAAAGGGATCTACCCCTAAAAAATGGAACAGTATTCCACCGATTAACATTGTAAATCCAATTGAAAATAATGGGCCCAGCAAAGAAAGGACAGGAGAAATATTTTCTCTCGGAATTAACTTAAACATGAAGCATACCCCTAATCACTAATACCTCCCATTATTGCTCCAATTTCATCTGTTTTTATATCTGCAGAGTTGGTCGGAGTTGAAAGATTTCCATTAGTCAAAAAAGCAACCTTATTTGATATTTCCAGGATCTCATCCAGGTCTTGGCTTATTAAAATTATTGCAGCTCCGGTATTCGCTATTTCAACTATTGCCCGTCTTATATTTGCAGCTGAGAGCGCATCTACACCCCATGTAGGTTGGTTTACTATGAATAAAGAAGGTTTTTGCCCAATCTCTCTGCCAACAACAAACTTCTGGAGATTTCCACCAGATAAGGAGGAAGCAATTGCGCTTGCACCAGTAGTCTTAACGTTAAACTTCTCAATTATTTCATTTGTAAATTCATTTAATTCCCTAAAATTGATAAAGCCCATCTTCTTTTGAAAGCGTTTTTTGGGGTCTGTTATAAGGCTATTCTCTAATAAATTCAGATTTGCGACGGCAGCGTGTCCAAGTCTTTCCTCAGGAGCAAAAGCTAATCCGATTTCTCGCCTTTCACGAGGATTGAGCATTTCAACATTATTATTCATATATTTTATGGAGACGCTCTGAGCTTTTTTCTCTCCTGTCAGAATTTGCATTAGCTCTTCTTGCCCATTACCAGCAACTCCTCCAATGCCTAGTATTTCAGACTGATAAACTTCAAGATCAATATTTTTTAAAGTTACTCCAAATTGTGTATCAGGTTTAACTTCATTTATTTTTACCGAAAGTACTCTATCACTTTTATTTGTTGCTACAGGTCGTTTGGGTTCGAATAATGATTGCCCAACCATTATCTCTCCAAGCTCCCTTGCAGTCATTTTTTTTGGATCATACTCGCCAACTATTGCACCCTTTCTAAGAACAGATGCCGTATCACATAAATTAGCGATTTCCTTCAACTTATGCGATATGTAAAGAATAGAGGTACCTTCGCTCGCCAATTTTTTCAAAGTCTTAAATAAGCTCTCACATTCAAATGGTGTGAGAACCGATGTTGGTTCGTCCATAATCAAAAGCTTGGGTTTTTGTATCAAAGCACGGATAATTTCGACTCTCTGCCGTTCTCCAGCTGAAAGATCTCCTATAAAAGAGGATAAATTTACTTCCAAGCCATAACTTTCAGATAACTTTATTACACTTTCATGGAGTTCCTTTTCTCCTAGCTCCTTATCTAATCCTAATAGTATATTTTCAAATGCCGTCAGAGGTTCAAATAAAGAAAAGTGTTGGAACACCATACCGACGCCTAGGGCTCTTGCATCTTTTGGACTTTTTGGTGAAAATTCCTTATTTGAAAACGTCATGCTGCCGCTGTCTGGCTGTAGTAACCCGTAGATGATTTTTACAAGCGTAGATTTTCCAGCTCCATTTTCACCCAATAAAGCGTGAATTTGGGAATTTCTTACATTTATAGAAATATTGTCATTCGCCTTAACGTTTCCAAATTCCTTATTTATCGCTCTGCACTGGAATAAAGTATTTTCAATTTTATTATTCAACTTGCCTGTCTTTTAATTAGTTGGATTTAAATAGTGTAGGAACTTTGTCACAGTTTAACCACTGAAAAACTAACGTTGCGTTAATATATTGCCATGGATATCTAATTAGCATATCTTGTGTCTAGTACTCTATCAACAACAATATAAGGAGAAATTGATGAGTAATTCAAATATAAATAGTCAATACGCAGATCCAAACATGACACCACCATTAGGAGAAGCTAGTGCCTTGGGACTCCAACATGTCCTCGCTATGTTTGCTTCTAATGTTACTCCATCGGTAATAGTGGCTGGTGCTGCAGGATTGGCATTTGGAGGAGCAGAGCAGATATATCTAATTCAAATGGCTATGCTTTTTGCTGGTATAGCAACACTTTTTCAAACTGTAGGCTTTGGACCTGTGGGTGCTAGGCTTCCTATCATGCAAGGAACTAGTTTTGCTTTCGTAGGCGTATTAGCAGGTATTGCTGCAACGCAAGGCCTATCCGTTGCATTAACATCCTGTATAATAGGAGGTGTAATTCACTTTCTACTTGGTGCTGTAATAAAAGACATCAGGTGGCTATTTCCACCACTAGTTACAGGGCTAGTTATCCTAGCAATTGGTCTTTATCTTATTCCAGTTGCAATCAAGTATGCCGCCGGTGGCGCAGCAAAATTCCAAATGGAGGCGGAAAGTTTTGGCTCTCTAATGCATTGGAGTGTTGCAGGTGCTGTTGTAATTGTTGCCTTGATATGTAAGTTTTTTGGGAAAGGCTTAATATCTAATGCGGCTGTATTAATTGGTATAATCGCTGGGTACATTCTTGCGTTTGCTCAGGGAATGGTCAACTTTACCCCCGTAGCGAAAGCCAGTTGGTTTTCCGGCCTCACACCTTTACCCTACGGCTTTGAATTCAGTCTAGGTGCCGTGATCGCGGTTACATTGGTTTGTATCGTTTCTGCAATAGAGACGGTCGGAGATACATCAGCAACTACAAAGGCTGGGGCAGGTAGAGAAGCCACCGATGAAGAAATTTCAGGGGCGACATATGCCGATGGACTGGGTAGCGCTGTAGCAGGGGTTTTTGGAGGATTACCTAATACCTCATTTAGCCAAAACGTCGGTATAGTAGGTATGACAGGAGTAATGTCTCGTCATGTAGTGACAATTGGAGCAATAGTGTTGGTTGTTTGTGGCCTGATTCCAAAAATAGGTGCAATTATAGCCTCTATGCCTCTTCCAGTATTAGGTGGCGGTGTTATAGTTATGTTCGGAATGGTGGCAGCAGCAGGTCTAAATGTGTTAGGTGAAGTTAAGCTTAACAGAAGAAACATGGTTATAATCGCCGTTTCACTAGCTGTAGGACTAGGCTTGAATTTAGTACCTTCTGCAGTTCAATACCTTCCTGGTGTTGTTAAAGTATTAGCAACTTCAGCTGTTGCACCAACAGCCATAGTCGCAGTGATACTTAATTTAATTTTACCAGAGGAGGACTAAACTCTAGAAAAAATAAGGGCAGTTATTATTACTGCCCTTATTTCGATGATCATATGTTACATACTTGATAATCATTGGCTCCATCGAGTGCTTTCATATCCTTTACCGCTGTCAGCTTTAATAGAATATTCTTCAGCCTCCAATAAAAGGTCTGAATTTAAATCACAGTCTTTGTAGCCTTCACTAATTACATTGAAATACTTTCTAGATGGTGGAGCAATTCCATATTTTGCCACCATAACGTAAGTCATTGCTGTCACCTGAGTGCCATCTAATATGACATCTAACTCTTTCTTTTCGTATAACTGTGGGTAGTCTTCATAAATATCCAAAGCTTTTTCACACTCATCAGTGATTTGAAAAACTCCTACAGGAACATATTTACCTAAATATTTTTCAATAGTGGCAACCGACTTAAATATTAGTCTCCAGTCTTTCAGCATTGTATTTCCCAGATAACTCGCGTTAGGACACCTTTCTGCCATTTGTTGATGGCTTAAATTCGATCCGTATGCCAGATATATTTTTGTCATCTCTTTCTCCTAACGGGGACATTTATTGATCTATCATGAATGAGAAATTACGAGTAATATTATTACAAACCAAGAGTAATTTTTTGTCATAAAAGGAGTTATCTGATGGTCGACCAGATGTGGGGTTTATTTCTTTATTCTATCGTGACCGGTATGGGCTTTGAATTATCACACTCAATTTCCGATCTAAACCGATCCTATATCACAAAAAATGCTTGTATCGAAGCTGCCAGATCACTGAATCAAAAACCGAATCGTGATAAACATATTGGTCTTGATAATGGTGTAACTATTCGATACGTGTGCATAGTGAAACCTAGAACCGACCGCAGCACATAAAAAATTTACTATAACAAAAAAACTAAATTTTCTGTTATTTCAATGAGATAGTGCCTGTGGATAAAATTGTTGATAAAAAAGCCATTGACAGGCTTTCATAAGCAAAAATATCAACACTTTACTTTTAAGGAATCAGCTTAATATAGTTAAGTATATGATTTTATTGTATTTTATCTTATGCATCAAACCTATTGATCTTAATTCTAGGAGCACAATGTCTATATTTAGAAAATTTTTCCTGTAGTGGAAAAAACGAATCAAGTACAAATTTTTCGATTCTTTTCTAAAGTTGGTAGTTTGGAGTAGAAGTCGATATTTTTTTCTCTTCCTCCGTCATTTCTTCAGGAATGTCTTCAAAAAGGGGCGAAGACAAATATCGTTCGCCTGTATCTGGTAGCATACACAATATGTTGCATTCTGGTGGTGCCTTTTTCGCGACCTCCATAGCAATGGCAAAGGTCGACCCACCCGATATACCAGTTATTATTCCTTCAGCCCTTGCTAATCTTTTTGCCCAAACGATTCCTTGCTCACCGGAAACGGGTAATAGTTCATCAAAATAGTTATTGTCTATCGCTTCCTGCAGGACAAATGGTATGAAATCCGGGGTCCATCCCTGAATCAAATGAGGATTCCATGAAGAATGACTTGAAGCAGGAGTATTGTCAGCATGTCTATCTTGCTTCAATGCGCTCCCAATCAAAGCTGCATTTTCTGGCTCCGTTAAAATTATTTTGGTCCCAGGGCTTTTTTCTCTTAATACACGCCCGACACCTGAGACAGTTCCCCCAGTACCATATCCACTAACCCAATAATCCAAACCGGCCTCAGAAAAGTCATTCAAAATTTCTTGAGCTGTAGTATTTTGATGTATTTCAGCATTTGCTTCCGTTTCAAATTGTTGGGCAAAAAACCAACCATTTTTTTCAGCAAGCTCCTTTGCTTTGTTATACATTCCAAATCCTTTTTCAGCTCTAGGTGTCAAAACAACTCTTGCGCCTAAATACCTCATGATTTTTCTTCTCTCTATTGAGAAACTGTCTGCCATAGTCACTACAAGTGGATAGCCTTTAGCAGCACAAACCATTGCCAAACCGATACCGGTATTACCACTAGTTGCTTCAACAACCGTCTGACCTGGCTTGAGCAAACCTTTTTGCTCGGCACTTTCTATAATACTTATTGCTAAACGATCCTTGACTGAACTAGCAGGATTAAAAAACTCAGCTTTGACATACATATTTACATGCTTAGGCGCTAAAGTATTTATTCTTATACAGGGCGTATCCCCTATAGTTTCTGTTACGCTATCAAAAAGCTTACTTTTTCCTTTTGTTGTTCGTTTTTCCATTTTTTCCTCTACTTAATTTTATCTTTCATCAATTACTCTGACAGCCTTTCCTTCCGACCTTGGCACTGAACCTTTTTTTCCAACATTTACTTCAATACTTAGCCCCACAATGTCCTTTACACGTTTTTTCAGGTTGGCAGACAAATTTTCCGCATGGGATTGTTCTACATCTTCTGACTCGTAATGTTCAGTATACACTATCATCTTATCCATCCTGCCATCCTTAATTAATTTAATTTGAAAATGAGGGGATAAAAGATCTTCTTTTAATAATTGTTCTTCAATTTGAGTGGGAAAGATATTTACTCCTCTAATAATCATCATATCATCGCTTCGGCCTGTTATTTTTTCCATCCTGCGCATGGAACGAGCAGTTCCCTTCCTTAATTTTGTTAAATCCTTGGTCCTGTATCTAATTATAGGAAAGGCCTCTTTGCACAAAGATGAAAAAACCAATTCTCCTTTCTCTTCGTCTTCTAAAACATTACCAGTTTCAACATTTATTATCTCTGGATAAAAATAATCTTCCCAAATATGCAAACCGTCTTTTGACTCAACGCACTCATTAGCCACTCCTGGTCCAAGTACCTCTGATAGTCCATAAATATCAACTGCATGCATACCAAATTGCGACTCAATCTCGCTACGCATAGAGTTTGTCCAAGGCTCAGCTCCGAAAATACCAACTTCCAATGAAGATTCCTTAGGATCTAGTCCCTGTGCTCTGAATTCATCTAAAATAGAAAGAATGTATGAGGGAGTTACGGTTATGCCTTTTGGCTTAAAATCGTTTATCAGCTGGACTTGTCTTGCTGTCATACCACCGGACACTGGGATAACTGTTAATCCCATCTTTTCAGCCCCACCATGCAAGCCCAAGCCACCGGTAAATAGACCATAACCATATGCATTATGAAGCATATCTCCCTTTTTCATGCCCGAGGCACGTAAACATCGCTCAATTAAGTGCTCCCACATTTCCAAATCATTTTTCGTATAAGCAACAACTGTAGGTTTTCCTGTAGTGCCAGATGAAACATGTATTCTAGCAATATCCTTTAAATTGTATGCAAACATATCAAATGGATAGTTCTTCCTTAGATCTTCTTTTGTTGTAAATGGGAATAGCTTTATATCGTCCAAATGTTTTAAATCACTAGGGTGAATGCCAATTTCATCATATTTTTTTTTGTAAAACGCTACGTTATTATAGGCGTGATCAACAGACCACTTTAATCTACCAAGTTGTAGGGCTTTTATTTCATCGATAGATGCGATCTCGATTGGTTCCAATTCCCGTTTTTTTGGAGTTAAATCTCTCATTATTTTATTCCTTAAAATTTTGCCCACCGATTGTTCTTGAAAGTCCTCTGAACTCCGCTATTTTCTGTTCTTTCTCATTATAAACGGAAACATCATAAATCCCTGATCGGCCTATTCGACTGACCTCTCTAGCCTTCGCTAACAGCTTTTCACCTTTTTGCGCAGGCGCTATGAAAGTAATCATATTGTTTTGGGCAACCGCCGCTTGATTATAGCTATTACAGGCAAAAGCAAAAGCACTGTCTGCAAGGGTAAAAATAAATCCTCCGTGGCAAATGTCGTGCCCGTTGAGGTGTTTCTGCTTTATAATTAAACTTAAATCAGCTTTTCCTGGAGCTACGCTCTCTATCTTTATACCGATTCCCTTAGAAGCTTTATCTTTCTTCCACATTGTCTCTGCAGATTTTTTTGCACGTTCTAAAGGCGTCATACCACAATTCCATTGTATCGAAAATTGGACTTGCGTTAGATTAACATTAGATAAAATTTTAGCGCAATTTTTTTTGATATTAATTTTTTGTTGGTATTGAAGATTAACCTTTTTTAACATATAAAATATTTATAAAGAATTGCTCGTAAATGATAGGCAGGCAGGATGGCTAGAGAACAAAACAGAAAGATAGCTTCTTTGGAAAAGTTTCAGGAGAAAATCGATCGAGATGAAAAGATAGAGCCAAAAGACTCTATGCCCGAAGCCTATAGAAAAACATTGATCAGACAAATTGGGCAACACGCGCATTCAGAGGTTGTGGGTATGCTTCCTGAAGGTAACTGGATTACTCGAGCTCCTACACTTAGAAGAAAGTTATCTCTTTTAGCGAAGGTGCAAGACGAAGCAGGTCATGGACTATACCTTTATTGCGCTGCCGAGACCCTCGGAAAATCAAGAATGGAAATGACCCAAGAACTCTTGTCCGGTAAAGCAAAATACTCATCGATTTTCAATTATCCTACTCCAACATGGGCTGACATCGGTGCCATTGGTTGGCTTGTCGACGGTGCAGCGATAATGAACCAAATTCCCCTTTGCCGATGTTCATATGGGCCTTACGCGCGAGCAATGATTAGAATATGCAAGGAAGAAAGTTTTCACCAGCGGCAAGGATATGAAATAATGCTTACCCTTGCTAAAGGAACAAAAGCACAGAAAGAAATGGCTCAGAGAGCCTTGAACAGATGGTGGTGGCCAAGCGTAATGATGTTTGGACCAAGTGATGCCGATAGCCCTAACACTGTAAATTCTGTAAAATGGAAAATAAAAAGATATACAAACGATGAGCTACGGCAGAAATTCGTGGATGCTATCGTTCCACAGGCAGAAAAAATTGGCCTAATCATTCCCGATAAAGATTTGAAATGGAATAGAAAAATAAATAATGGCAAAGGTGGCTATGCGTATGGTGAGATAAACTGGGACGAGTTTTGGAGAGTAGTAAGGGGGGATGGGCCGATGAATAACGAAAGGATATCCGCCAAACAAAAAGCTTGGAACGAGGGTAGCTGGGTTAGAGCTGCAACGCATGCACATGCCTTAAAGAAACAAACTGCATTACAGGCTGCTGAATAAATTGGTCAGTGAAGAAAAAGAAACTATCCTTTGGGAGGTATTTATTCAGCCAAAAAATGGCCTGTCACATCGTCACTGTGGATCAATTCATGCTCCAGACCGCGAAATGGCAATACTATCTGCAAGGAACGTATACAGTCGTAGAGGAGAGGGACAATCCATTTGGGTCGTAAAATCTATCGATATAGTATCTTCTGATCCTGATGAGAAAGAGGAAAATTTTAGTTCTGATGATAAAATTTATCGCCACCCCACTTTTTACGATGTTCCAGATGACGTAGGTCATATGTAATGAAAAGTAAGACGGCCGATATAGTCTTTGAAGGTCTACTAAGAATAGCTGATGACAACCTAATTTTAGGCCATAGAACCTCAGAATGGTGCGGGCATGCACCCACTCTAGAAGAAGATCTTGCGCTTCCTAACATCGCTCTAGATTTAATTGGACATGCACAAACTTTGTACTGCTTAGCATGTGAAATAGACTCTAGATATGAAAATGAGGATCAATTAGCTTTCCTGAGACTTGAACATGAATATAAAAATTTATTGCTTGTTGAGCAAGAGAACGGTGATTTTGGAAATACTGTCTTACGCCTGTTCTATTTTTCGACCTTTATGAAATATTTTTGGGGGAAAGTTAAATTGAAATGTTGTTTTAAAAAGCTTAAGGAATTTTCCGAGAAGGCGTTTTTGGAAACTTCATATCATTCGAAATACGCGTCTCAATGGGTTATTACTCTCGGCGATGGTACTGATGAAAGCAATGTAAAAATGTCTAACGCTATTGTTAACTTAGAACCTTTTTTAGGCGAACTTTTCAACAATGACGATTTTACGGAAATATCTTCACAAAGTGATTTCCTTCCTGAACCAACATCAATCTTTAAAGATTGGAAAGGCGAAGTTGAAACTATTTTACAAAAAGGGAATCTAGATTTGCCAGATATTACTTTGAAAAAGAGAGGTGGGCGCAAAGGTGAACACAGTGAAACATTTGGGTATTTGCTTTCAGACCTACAATATATGCAAAGAGCTTACCCAAACTCGAGTTGGTGAACATGGATAAGAGTACTGAAGAAGCATGGGACGTCTTAAAAGACTTGACCGATCCTGAATTACCTTTCCTAACATTAGACGACTTGGGAGTAATAAGAGAAATTAAGCGCAATGATAAAAACCATGTGGTAACTATTGCTCCAACATATATTGGTTGTCCGGCAATTTCAGTCATTGAGGAAAAAATTGCAAGTGAGTTAAAAAAGTTAGGTATATCGGCCATAATTGAAAAGTCATTTTCACCACCATGGAGCTCAGATTGGATTTCTGAAAATGGGAGGAGAAAGATGGAGGAGTTTGGAATTTCACCTCCACATCCTAAAGAGACGAAGAGTTTTAGCCGTTCCTCTGCAAAAGCGGTCAAGTGTCCACAATGTACATCTTATAAAACTGAAAAGGTATCTGAATTTGGCTCAACAGCATGCAAGTCACTATATAGATGTTTGGATTGCAAAGAGCCCTTTGATCATTTTAAGTGTGTTTAAATGGTAAAACAAGCGTTTTACGATCTTAAAATAAACTCAATCAAGAGAGAGACAGCGGGCAGCAGTAGAATAAAATTTAGTCTGCCCAACTCACTGCACGAGAAATTTAATCATAAACCTGGACAATATATCAGTGTCAGATTCACTATGAAAAAAGAGGTCTTAACTCGAACCTATTCTATCAGTTCTGAACCCAATAAAAACTTTATTGAGATAGGCGTCAAACATATAGAAAGTGGTATGTTTTCAGAATTTCTTAAAACAAAAAAAATAGAGGATTTAGTCCAAATATCCAACCCAGATGGTAGTTTTGTTGTTAATAGCAAAAACGTAAATCACCTCCTACTTATAGCAGCAGGGTCAGGGATTACTCCAATTATGTCCATTTTGAAGTCTACACTGAGGAAAAACAACAAATCGAAAATAACACTTTTATACTCAAATAAAACATACGCCGATATGATGTACAAAACAGAAATACAGGACTTAAAAGATAAGTATCTTGATAGGCTATTAGTTTTTAACTTTTTTTCCAGAGAGGTCCAGAGCACAGAATTTCTGAATGGAAGAATAACGCAAGATAAAATAGCTTTTTTAAGGGACAAAAATCTTATTGATCTCGAAGATTTAGACCAATGTTTTATTTGTGGACCAATAGATATGACTAAATCCTTACAATCATATTTAAAAGACAAGGGAGTGGCAAAAAGAAAAATTACGACTGAGCTATTTTTTGTGGCTACAGATAAAAGTATAGAAGATATTTCCCAAAATTTTGAGGCAGGGGAGAGTAAAATAGAGCTCTTAATAGACGGAAGTAAGAAATCTTTTCTTATGAACAAGAATGACGATTTTATAGATAAAGCTAACCAAAATGGAATTAATGTGCCTTATTCTTGTAAAAACGGCATGTGTGCAACTTGTAGATGCAAGGTCAGTTCGGGTGAAGCAAGAATGAGAAAGAACTACTCTTTGGAAGAGTGGGAAATTAAAAAAGGATTTGTGTTGTCTTGCCAATTAGAACCAATAGACAAAGAAATATCTCTCGACTTTGACATCATATAGATTACAAATAAAACTTCTAAACATTAATTAATTTAATTTGCTCAATCTCTTGCTTTTTATCAAATATCATTGTTAATATTTTATTTACTGGGGGATATAATGAGCGAAATACCTTCACAAGCAAGAGTGGTTATAATAGGTGGTGGCGTTGTAGGTGTATCCTGTGCCTATCATTTAGCAAAAGCTGGATGGACCGACTGTGTTTTGCTAGAAAAAAATGAGCTTACAGCTGGCTCGACATGGCATGCAGCCGGCAATGTTCCCACATTTTCTACAAGTTGGTCCATTATGAATATGCAACGATATTCTACAGAATTATACAGTAACCTTGGAGACGAAGTGGATTATCCAATGAATTATAACGTCACAGGGTCGATAAGATTAGGACATAGCAAAGAGAGAATGCAGGAATTTCAAAGAGCCAAAGGCATGGGACTCTATCAAGGAATGAACATAGAGATTTTGGGTAATAGGGAAATCATGAAGTTGTATCCTTTTATAGAAACACATGAAATACAAGGTGCTCTATATGATCCTGCAGATGGGGATATTGACCCTGCCCAGTTGACACAAGCCTTAGCCAAAGGAGCAAGACAGCTTGGTGTTAAAATTGTTCGGTTTTGTTCAGCTGAAGGTATTAAAAAAGAAAATGAAATGTGGGAAATAATTACTGAGAAAGGCCCTATCTTAGCAGAAATAGTAGTTAACGCTGCTGGGTATTATGCCCAGAGGGTTAGTGAATGGTTCATCCCTTTCGGTGGTCGAAGAATTCCAATGGTTTCGATGAGCCACCAATATGTTGTTTCTGAACAGGTAGAAGAACTCGAGAAATGGACGGCAAATTCCGGTCACAAACTGCCTTTATTACGAGATGTAGATTCCTCTTACTATTTAAGACAAGAAAAAAATGGTTTTAATCTAGGACCTTACGAAAGAAATTGTCGAGCCCATTGGTGTACAAAAGATGACCCCCTTCCCGACGACTTTAGCTTTCAATTATACCCAGATGACCTTGAAAGATTGGAATGGTATGTAGAAGATGCGATGAAAAGAGTCCCTCTTCTTGCTAAAGCAGGGGTATCGAAAGTAATAAATGGCCCAATTCCGTATAGTCCAGATGGGAATCCACTTATTGGCCCTATGCCAGGCGTGAGAAATGCATTCGAAGCCTGTGTATTTACTTTTGGCATTGCCCAAGGTGGAGGAGCGGGAAAGGTCTTAGCGGAATGGATTACAGAGGGAACAACCGAATGGGATATGTGGTCCTGTGACCCTAGACGCTTTACCGATTTTACTGATCAAGAATATTGTATTGAAAAAGGCAAGGAAATTTATGGTCATGAATATGGGATGCATTTTCCTCATATGCGATGGCCTGCAGCTCCCGATCGACGATTGTCTCCAATTCACAAGAAAATTCTGGAATTAGGTGGTCAGATGGGTTGCTATAATGGATGGGAAAGAGCCAATTGGTTCGCAAAAGAAGGTGATGACACTTCCATAGCGTCGGCTCAAACATGGGAAAGAAATGGCCCATGGGAGAAAAGGGTAAAAGAAGAATGCGCAGCTGTGAGAGATGGCGTAGGAGTTTTAGATCTACCTGGGTTTTCCCGCTTTGAATTAAAAGGAAGAGATTGTCAAGATTTACTAAATGGGCTGATTGTAGGCAATCTACCATCAACAGGCAGAATAAGCCTTTCCTACTTTAGCGATCACAGAGGAAGAATCCTCACGGAAATGTCTATCATGAAACATTCTAATCAGCATTTTACTTTAATTACTGCTGCAGCTGCACAATGGCATGACTATGAATTATTATTGAGGTCAATAGACCCTAATAGTGACATTTCCCTTGAAGATAAAAGCCAGGAAGTTGGAACTCTCATTGTAACAGGGCCCAAAAGCCGAGATTTATTTAATAAGATTACAGATGCTGATCTTTATCTTCCTTGGTTGTCACACCAAAAAGCTTTTATAAATAAAATGCCAGTAGTTATGGCTAGGGTATCATTCGCTGGGGAACTAGGATGGGAAGTTCACGCTCAGAACAATCATATAAATTCTATTTATGAACTAATACTGTCTCAAGGCGCTAAGCCTTTTGGGATGTTCGCATTGAATTCACTTAGAATAGAAAAGGGGTATAGAGCTTGGAAAGGAGACCTTTCCAGTGATTATTCAATCCTTGAAGGAGGGTTGGAAAGATTTGTAAAGTTTGACAAAGATATTGATTTTATTGGCAAACCAGCACTGCTTAAGGAAAAGCAAGAAGGTTGTAAAAAAAGTTTTGTAACTTTAAAGGTAAAAGCGAACGGTTTTGATGCTCCTTATATGTCCACCCTATGGCATAACAACAAAATTGTCGGAGAAACCACATCCGGCGCATGGGGATACAGGGTTAACCATTCTGTTGCTTTAGGTATGCTTCGCACGGATCTTTGTAATCCAGGAACTCAGATTGAAGTCGAGATCTATGGGGAAAGGTTTGATGCAACCGTTCAGGATAACAAACCTCTCTGGGATCCTGATAATAAAAGACTTAGACAATGAGCATACCGGCAGAGGCAAGAATTGTCATTATTGGCGGTGGTATATCAGGGTGCTCACTTGCCTATCACCTTGCAAAAATAGGTTGGAAAGACATCATTCTTTTGGAAAGAAAAAAACTGACCTCTGGAACCACTTGGCATGCAGCAGGGCTTATAGGCCAATTAAGACCAAACTTAAATATGACACGATTGGCAAAATATTCTGCAGATCTTTATGTGAACCTCGAAAAAGAAACAGGAATTTCTACTGGTGTAAAACAAAATGGATCTTTAACAGTGGCGCTTACAGAGCACCGACACGAAGAGATTCTTAGGCAAGCATCAATGGCCAAGGCGTTTGATGTAGAAGTCAATGAGGTTTCCATTTCTGAGTTGAAATTGTTTCATCCATTTTTAAATGTTGATGGTATCAAGGGCGCCGTCCATCTTCCACTAGATGGTCAGGGTGATCCTGCAAATATCGCCATGGCATTAGCAAAAGGAGCGCGAGATTTAGGAGTAAAAATTTTTGAAGATACAAAAGTAACCGGATTAAACACTCATAATAATTCTGTTAGTGGTGTTCACTGGGTGAATGAAAGTGGTAAAGGGCTTATCAAAACAGAAAATGCTGCAAATTGTGCGGGCATGTGGGCAAGAGATTTTGCTGAAAGCCATGGTGTTACGGTCCCGCTTCATGCCTGTGAACATTTTTACATTGTTACAGAGCCAGTAAAAAATCTAAGTACGTTACCAGTTTTAAGAATGCCTGATGAACAAACCTATTATAAGGAGGATGCGGGTAAATTTTTAGTTGGCGCCTTCGAACTGCAAGCAAAACCATGGGGAATGAATGGAATTGATGAAAATTTCTGCTTCGACCAACTTCCGGAAGATCTAGACCACTTTGAACCTATATTGGAAAAAGCAATAAAACGAATACCAATATTAGAAAAATACGGCATTCAAACATTTTTCAACGGACCAGAGAGTTTCACACCAGATGACAAATATTATTTAGGGGAAGCTCCTGAACTTAAAGGTTTTTGGGTTGCAGCAGGATATAATTCAATTGGCATAGTCTCCTCAGGTGGTGCGGGGATGGCCCTAGCACAGTGGATTGACAAAGGCTCCCCACCTTTTGACTTGTGGGACGTTGATATAAGAAGGGCCCAACCCTTTCAGAGAAATCGGCTTTATTTGAAAGATCGAGTAAAGGAATCATTAGGATTATTATATGCAGATCATTTTCCTTATCGACAGGTTGAAACATCTCGAGGGGTTAGAAGATCACCGTTACACGAGCACCTAAAAAAGGAAAATGCCATATTCGGTGAACTCGCAGGATGGGAAAGAGCGAATTGGTTTGCAATTGGAAAACAGGAAAAAAAATATATCTATGATTGGAAAAAACAAAACTGGTTTGAAAACCATAGGCTGGAGCATTTAGCGATTAGAAATAATGTTGGGCTGATTGATATGAGTAGTTTTGGAAAAATAAGGGTTGAAGGGGCAGATGCCCTGTTGTTTTGCCAAAAGATTTGTGGAAATAACGTCGATATAGATATTGGGAAAATAGTGTATACCCAAATGCTAAACTCAAGTGGTGGTATTGAAAGCGACCTTACTGTAACCCGTTTGAAGCAGAATTGCTTTTTATTTGTCGTGCCTGCTACTACTCTTGTTCGAGATTTAAGTTGGCTTAACCGCCACAAAGAAAGCTTTAATGTCGTAGTGACTGATGTTACTTCATCAGAAGCTGTTTTGGTATTGATGGGACCAAATTCAAGAAAGCTATTATCAGAAATATCGCCAAATAAATTTGATAACAACAATCATTCGTTTGGCTCAGCTAAAGAGATAGAAATAGGATATGGGCTGGCTAGAGCGCATCGAATTAGCTACGTTGGAGAATTGGGTTGGGAGCTGTATGTAAGTTCCGATCAGGCTTGTCACGTTTTCGAAGTGATCCGAGAGGTAGGAAAAAAATATGACCTTAGGCTATGTGGACTCCATAGTTTAGATAGCTGCAGAATTGAGAAGGCTTACCGGCATTTCGGCCATGATATAACCGATGAAGATCACGTATTGGAAGCTGGGCTTGGTTTCGCAGTGCAAACGAACAAGAACGATTTTATTGGTAAAGAGGCTGTTATAAGGAAAAACAATCAGGGTCTCGAAAAATATCTCTACCAATTTCAACTTGAAGATCCAGAGTTGCTTCTGTTTCACAATGAGCCTATTTACCGAGATGGTGAGCTTGTTTCATACTTAACTTCAGGTAACTACGGTCATTTTTTAGGAGCAGCTATTGGCATGGGTTATATTCCATTAAAGGAAGACACCATAAAATCAGTCGAGACCTCGGACTTTCATATTGAAATAGCAGGGACAATGGCCAAAGCAAAGATATCATCTAAACCGTTGTATGACCCGATCTCTGAGAGGATTAGAATGTAAATTTTTCACTCGTATTTTTCTAGGAGGAAGAAATGATGAGACCTAAACGAAAAGGTAGAGACGCAAAAATAGCGTTAAGAGCAGCTCCCATATCTGAAGAAATCAATCCCATAAAGCCAGGACTAATTGGAGGCAGTTATAAGCCTTTGAGTGATTCAGATGTTCAGAAATTATATCATTTAGCTCTTGATGCATTATACGAAATCGGAGTTGGCCAGGCTCCGCAGAGCGGAATAGACTATATGACAAAAGCTGGTGCAGTGCTAGGAGAAGATGGGAGAATAAGGTTTTCTAGATCTCTTGTTGAAGACATGATTGCCTTGTCCTCAAAAGACTTAATTCTATTTGGACGAGAAGAGAAATTCGATATGCACTTGTCTGGAAAAAAAGTTTTTTTTGGTACAGCAGGAGCAGCTGTTCATGTGGTCGATGTGGAAAAGAATGAATACAGAGACTCAACAGTTAAAGACTTATATGATGCTGCTCAGATAACTCAGGAATTGGACAACATACATTTTTTTCAACGGGTAATGGTAGCAAGAGATATAATCGACAACTCTGAAATGGATCTCAACACGCTTTACGCTTGTTGCGGAGGCACTACAAAGCATATTGGAGCTAGTTTTTCTGAGCCTAGCCATGTTAAGGACTGTATGGATTTGCTATATCTGATAGCTGGTGGAGAAGAGAAATGGCGGGTAAGGCCTTTTGTTTCAAATTCAAACTGTTTTGTGGTTCCCCCGATGAAATTTGCAACGGAGAGTTGTGAAACAATGGAGAAATGTATTGAAGGCGGGATGCCTATTCTTTTACTCTCCGCTGGCCAAGCTGGAGCAACGGCACCAGCACCTATTGCTTTAGCAATTGTTCAAGCAGTTGCCGAGTGTCTGGCAGGAGTTGTTTACGTGAATTCGGTAAAGCCTGGACACCCATTCGTTTTCGGAACTTGGCCCTTTGTTTCTGATTTGAGAACCGGTGCAATGTCAGGAGGGTCGGGTGAGCAAGCCCTTTTAACAGCTGGCTGTGCTCAAATGCATCATTTTCTAGGCTTACCTGGAGGTGCCGCCTCTGGGATAGCAGACTCCAAGGTACCAGACATGCAGGCTGGTTGGGAGCAAGGAATTTCTAATACTCTTGCTGGGCTAGCAGGGTTAAATCTTTGCTATGAGTCTGTAGGGATGCATGCTTCTCTTTTAGGGTTTTCATTAGAATCTTTGATTTTGGGTAACGATATACTAGGACAGGTACAGCGATGCATCAAGGGAATCGAAGTTAACGATAATGTCGTAAATATTGATGTTATAAGGTCCGTTTGTATTGATGGGCCAGAACATTATTTGGGGCATGTGCAAACATTAGAGCTAATGCAAAAAGAATATATTTATCCTGATCTTGCAGATAGAATGAGTCCTAAAGAATGGCAAGAAAACAAAAAACCGGACTTAATACAAAAAACGATAGAACGAAAAAAAGAAATTCTTGCAAGACGCAATAACATGCCTCTTTTTGAAAAAGAAAATGATAAGCAAATAAGAGAAAAATTTAAAATATATGTATAAAAAAAATATATTAATTAGTTTTCTACTTATCTTTTTTTGTTCTTGTTCTTCAAATTTAAACCGTGAGATCATAAGACTTGACCCAACTAATGAAAAATATCATACGCCGGGGTGCAGAGAAATTAGAAAAACAATACTGGATCAAAAGAGTGATCCCAGTGAGAGTGTAGCGCGAGGCGCGTTGTCGACATATTTTTTAGGAGCAATAAGTCTGCCCGCATTAGGTTTTTTTGAAATAAACTCAGAAGAATATAAGAAGAGTCTAATAGCTGAACTTAAAAGAAACTGTTATTAATAAAGTGTAAATTTAAAAAGGGAGTAACGTTTGATTGATACAAAACAAATCCGGGAGTCTGTAGAAACAATTTGCCAGAAATATGGAGAAGAATATTGGCGTGATCTAGATAAGAAGAAAGAATACCCTAAAGACTTTGTTAAGGAAATGACAACAAGCGGTTTCTTAAATATACTTATTCCTCAAGAATATGGTGGCGCTGGACTGGGATTAAAAGAAGCCTGTATTGTTTTGGAAGAAATCAGTCTTCAAGGTGCACATGCTGGTGCGTGTCATGCTCAGATGTACGTTATGGGGACCCTTTTAAGACATGGGTCTGAGAAACAAAAGAAAGAATTTCTTCCAAAAATATCTTCAGGAGAGCTGAGGCTTCAGAGCTTTGCGGTAACCGAGCCAAACTCAGGAACTGATACAACCAGTATCAAAACCATTGCTAAAAAAACTAGTGGTGGCTGGATCGTAAATGGGCAAAAGGTCTGGATTAGTCGAGTCGAACACTCTGACTTAATGATTCTTCTTGCACGAACTAAACCTCCGGGAGCCCTCCCCAAAAAAACTGATGGATTTTCCGTTTTCCTCATTAACATTGAACAAGCTAAAGAAAGTGGCCTCAAAATAGCAAAGATTGACTCTATGATTAACCATCACTCCTGCGAATTATTTTTTGATGATGTTTTTATTCCGGATGAAAGCATAATAGGTGAAGAAGACAAGGGGTTCCGAGCAATTATGGATGGTATGAATGCCGAGAGAATTCTTATAGCATCAGAGTGTATCGGAGATGGTAAGTATTTTATAGAAAAGTCCGTTAACTACGCCAAAACTAGAAAGATTTTTAACAGAGAAATTGGCATGAACCAGGGAATTCAATTTCCAATTGCGGAGTGCTATTCACAAATCGAAGCCGCATCGCTTATGGTCGATAAAGCTGCAACGCTTTTCGACGAGGGTAAAAAATGTGGCGCTGAGGCTAATATGGCAAAAATGTTAGCGGCTGATGCTAGTTGGAAAGCAGGCACTACAGCCATGGAGACATTTGGTGGCTTTGGCTTCAGTAAAGAATATAACATTGAAAGAAAGTTCAGAGAAACGCGTCTTTATCAAACAGCTCCCATATCGAGGAACTTAATACTTAGCTATATTGCTGAGCATGTTTTAAATCTTCCAAGAAGCTTTTAAAATGAGTTTACCACTTGATGGAATATTAGTGGTATCTATGGAACAAGCTGTGGCTGGACCTTTTTGCTCTAATAGACTTAAGTTAGCGGGCGCCCGGGTGATTAAGATTGAAAGAGAATATGGTGGAGATTTTGCTCGGGGTTATGACACAGCCGCTGAAGGAGAAAGCTCATATTTCGTATGGCTGAATCAGGGTAAAGAAAGTATTGCCCTGGACCTAAAGACAAAGAGCGATAGACACATTTTCTTAAATATGGTTGCTAAAGCAGATATTTTTATTCAGAATTTCTCCCCGACAACTGTAACTAAATTGAGCATAGATAGCTCCAGTTTAAAATCAATTAACCCAAGACTTATCTGTTGCGATATATCTGGTTATGGAGAGGCTCCTGAAATGATGGAAAAAAAATCCTATGATTTACTAATTCAAGCGGAAAGTGGCCTTATAGATGTTTCTGGATCACCAGAGGGACTTGGTAGGATAGGTGTCTCGATTTGCGATATTGGCGCAGGAATGGCAGCACATGCAGGCATTGTAGAATCTTTATTATTGAGAGAACGTTTTAATAAAATAAAGGATGTTAAGATTTCCCTTTTTGATGTTGCTGCTGACTGGATGACTGTTCCATATATTCATAGCAAATATGGAGGGGCTGCTCCCAAAAGGGTTGGTCTAAAGCATCCTTCTATAGCACCGTATGGTGCTTTCCTGTGCTCGGAAAATACTAACTTTATCATTTCAATTCAGAACGAGTTGGAGTGGAAAAGGTTTTGTGTTGAAGTTCTAAAAAACCCTACCCTCTCAAAGAACAAAAGGTTTTCTAACAATACAGAGAGAGTCAAGAACAGAGATTTATTAGATAAAACAATTCAGTCGATATTGTTATCACTTACTGATGAAACTCTAAAAAATAGGCTTGAAGAAGCATCAATTGCATATGGAAGATTAAATTCCGTTAAGGATTTAGAAAGGCATTTGGCTTTAAAAAAAATAAGTGTAAGAAATTCATTAGATAACAGTTTAACTATTCCCTCTCCACCTCTTGTTTGGGAGAATTCAGAAAAAAAAGCTCCTAAATTTAATCAACACAATGAACAATTGAGAAAAGAATTTAATGATACATAACAATACACATATCTTTGTTTTTGGAATTTTCGCGGTGGATTTATCTTTCTATGTTGATAAGAAAGTAAAACCTGGAGAAACCATTATTGCAAAAGGTTCGAACATAGGCCCCGGAGGTAAAGCGTCAAACCAAGCAATATCTGCTAGAAAGCTTGGAGCACCCACCACCTTAATAACTCGATTAGGTAATGATAATTTTAATAACTATGCAAATGATATATGGAGAAAAGAGAAGTTATTTACTAGTGCTAAAATCGACAAAAATTTACCCACCGGTATGGCAGGAATATTTATCGACGATAAAACTGGTGAAAATAGCGTAATCGTTGACCCTGGAGCGTCGGCTAATCTTGGCATAGATGATTTTTATTCACAAAAATCAAAAATGCAGAAAGACGATATCTTTTTAACTCAATTTGAACAATCGTCTGAAACTACATTCACAGCGTTGAAAGAAGCCAGAGAGTTAGGCATGATTACCATTTTTAATCCGGCCCCTTTTGGAAAGATTAATAGGAAAGTATACCAGTTTTGTGAAATTATTACTCCCAATGAAACAGAAGCCGAGCAAATAACAAATATCTCTCTTAAAGGAAAAAAAGACGTTGAAAAGGCTATAAATAAAATTCGCGACCTGGGAGTTGAAAAAGTGATTATAACGCTTGGAGAAAAAGGTGCGGCATTTTTTGATGGGGAGAAAATTTCGTTTTGCCCTGGCAATAAGTTCGGAAAAGTAATTGATACAACAGGTGCTGGCGATTGTTTCAATGGTGCTCTGGCAAGTGCATTGTCTTTTGGAAAAGATTTGAGGCAATCGGTAGAATTTTCTTGTGCTGCAGCAGGTCTCAGTGTTCTAAAAAGAGGAACAGCTCAGTCAAGCCCGACTAGAGCTGAGCTAAATAAAGTTTTGAAAGCTACTTAAGATTATACCGATGGGATAATTGATTAATAGAAATTGGAATTTCAATAACATTTACTTTTTTTGACTTTAGCGCCTTTGAAAAAAATATGGAGAAATCTTCCAGCCCAGTTACTCTATATGCATCTGCCCCAATCGCTTTACATAACTTTACAAAATCAGGGTTTTTCAAATCTGTAGCAATTTTCCGCCCTGGATAATCTCTCTCCTGATGCATTCTTATTGTACCGTAACTGCTGTTATTAATAAGCAAAATAATTATTTTTGCTCCATAGTGGACTGCAGTGGAGATTTCCTGGCTAGACATCATAAAACCTCCATCACCTACACAACAGAGGACAGCTTTTTCAGGATTTAAGAGTGCGGAAGACACCGCTGCAGGAATGGCATATCCCATAGAACCACAGGTAGACGCGATTTGTCTTCGGTTCTTGCCAAAGCTTAAAAACCTTTGCGGCCATGCCGCGTTATTTCCGGCGTCAAGAGTTACAACAGAATTTTGGGGAAATTTTTTTTCAACTATTTCAAAAATTTTACTTAAATTATTAAGATTTCTATTTTTTTGTGGCTTGGAGTCCTCTAAATAATTTTTGTTAAGCTCATTTCTCCATCCTTGCCATCGTCTCGAATTATCCAGTTTCAGATCCTCTAGCTTATCGCAGCACTCATCTACACCAACGTTTATGCATACATCAGCATTATACACCTTATTTAATTCATTTGGGTCGACATGAATATGAATCATATTCTTAGTATTATCCTGAGGACTTATAATGCTATATCCTTGAGTTGTCATTTCGCCTAGCCTAGCTCCTAAAACAATAATAAGGTCACTGTTTTTGGTGCTGGCTATCAGTTTTGGGGATACTGATGTACCAAAGCTTCCCGCAAAGTTCTCGTTTTTATGGTCAAATAAATCTTGTCGACGGAACGAAGTTGCCACCGGGATATTATTTTCATTTATAAAACTATGAAATTTAGAACACGACTTATTTGTCCAGCCCGAGCCACCGATTATAAAAAGGGGTTTTTTTGATTTCTTTAAATTTTTAATTAACGCGCTTAATCCCTTCGAGGGCATTTCACCTTTAATAACTGGACTTAAAATAGGAGCTCTTACTTTCGAAATTTGAGAAAGCATGTCTTCTGGGGTAACTAACACTACTGGTCCAGGCCTTCCAGAAGTGGCCAGACTGAAAGCCCTATTCATGTACTCCGGAACCCTATCTGGATCACTAATTTCAGCTACCCATTTTGATATTGGTCCAAAAAAGTTCTTAAAGTCTACTTCTTGAAATGCCTCTCTATCTCTGACATTTCTAGCAATATCCCCTACTATCAGGATCATCGGTGTACTATCCTGATGAGCAATATGCACACCCACAGAAGCATGACAAGCTCCAGGCCCTCTTGTGACCAAAGCAACTCCTGGCTTTCCGGTTAGTTTACCGTAGCTCTCAGCCATATTAGCTGCCCCGGCTTCATGGCGTGCGTTGATAACTTTTATACTTTTCTTTTTGTCTAAAAGAGCATCTAAAGTTCCCAAATAGCTTTCACCGGGAACACAAAATACATTTTTAACCTGATTTCCATCAAGACTTTCAGCGATTAATTGGCCGCCTGTTTTTGGCATTTCTTACTGCAACGATTATTAAAGCTCAATACTAAACTATTCCTTTGGCTCGGGTAAAGGCTTTAGTTTTGTCAATTCAGGTAAAAGCATTCTTTCTTCTTCATTTTTTGGTTCGAAATAACTACCTAAAATAGTTTTTCTTTTCTTTAAAGAATGAAGTTTTACTAGCTTTACATACTTATCGTACACAGCATCAACTTTGTTTCTCGAGTTATGCATTGTAACGCCGTCAATGAATTCATTTTCCAATGCGGCCTTTAGCCTTTGTGAGGTATTACCTCTTATTTTTGTCAAACTGCTTATCGCAGATCGGCTCATAGTGGCTATTTGATCCTCCATAGCCGTTAAATCGTCTAGCGTTGGCTTTGGTACTGTAACCGTAATTAGTTGCTGCTGTATGTCTGCTTTTACATTTTTAAGTTCATGCGTCTTAATCTCAGTAACTATTAGTGGAATATGTTCTCTACTAAATACGAGAAGTTCGAGTGTTCTAGGTGCTTTACCAGCATAAACCTTGCTTAAATCAGCTATGCGCCTCGGTTTTTTATCTATCATTACTTTCATACCAAAGAGTGCGTTCTTGAACCCTTCACTAGAACCAACATCTTTTATTAAAGTACCAAAACTAATTATATAGTTCTCCATATTCGCTAGTGCTTCCGCAGAATATGAGTCCTCAAAAACTTCAGCCATTTCTCCCCCTTTTTTGAATTTTTCTTTTTTTATCCAAAAAATTAAAGCCTTTATTGAATTTATGATACACTAAAAGTATATAAAATTCAAAACTTCTAAACATATAGATACGACCGTCGATTTTATAATCAACCAATATTTAAAAGAGAGACACAAAAATAATGAAAAAACTGTTGTTTTTATACATCCTTTTGGTATTTCCCAACATCTCAATGGCCGAGGGACGCATGTATGAAAATAAGAAAGAACCACATTGTACACTTTGGGACACAATGAGGCTTAAGTGGCCACAAACAATAATGGGAAGAGAAAAAATTAAATGTCGTAGAAGAGCCGCACTGTCAAACACCACTCCCGTTACGTGCAGGTATAAAAGCTGGAAATGGAATGATGATGACCCAACTCAGAGAATGTGTACTTATGTGAAAGCAGGATCTAGAATGGATCCACCTGAAGTGACTATTGTAATTGAAAATAAAGGTGCTTGTCCTAGGGAATATAAATGTGCTCGTAACAAATAATTGTTTTTTTATATGCCTTTTTTAAAAATATTGGTTTTTTCACCACATTTTCGATTATTATTAACACTATGATAAATAGAAATTCGACATACCCAAATGAAGTAATTTTTGTAAGACAACAGAATTCATTTAATCTGCCAAAAGAAGAAACTGAGTACTTAGTAGAAAAAAGAAATGATTTTGATGAAATAGAAAAGCTTGTAAAATTTTTTCCAGTTAAAGATGGCACTATTGAGCTTAAAATTGTATCACCAGAATACTCTAAGTCATATAAGCACGGTGATATCTATAACATAAGCAAAACAAAATCTTCCGGATTTAGTGAAGTTGAGCAAATTGTTGGCACAGGTATAATTCTAAATAATATCTACAAAAAAAATAAAGATTCCTTTTCAATACTTGGTTCAAGAGAATATAGGGATAAAGTAAATGTCGCCATACATTGTTTAAAAAAAAATAGCGAGCAAATATCCGGTAAAAAAAAATCAGTTCTAGGCAGTTATACTCAAGGGGATTTAAACTTTGATAATTTAAAGGGTAGCGGTTTTTTTTCTCTGACTTGCGGCAAAGCAAGCGACAATCTAGATTACAACTTTGGGGAAGAATTTTATTTAGAAGTATATCTAGACGATGATACCTTCAGAGATCTACTTAGCAAGATTTATCATACTGAGTTTGAGGCTATTATTGTCAGATGTAACCTAGGTAATTTAAAAGGTATATATGCGGAAAAGCCTACGGGGATATATACTGAAAATGGGTTTATAACCGACGGTCAGGCCTACAAACTCCTATATGAAAAAGCGGACGTTTCCAATTATACAGAGATGCCTGATAACTTTGGACCTGTGGGTTCTATTTCTAAAGGCAACCCATTTATAGTCGACGTATACTACGCAAGCAAAGATTTAAAGAAACCCAAACCAAATAAAGCTAAGCAAACCCTCAGAGAACATAAACAAACTTTAGAAAAACTACAGTTTATTGGATCCAATAACAAAGTGAATATCACATTATTATATATTTTGGTGTTCTCGACGTTCTTATATCTAGCTGTTCAATTTTTTGAATGAAAGAAGCTATTTAATTGATTTTGAAGTAACAAAATTGGAATAAGTCCGGTAAAAATAATGAAGAATGCCGGTAATGATGCCTCGATCATTAATTCATCGTGTGCAAATTGATATGTATAAGTTGCCAGTGTTTCAAAGTTAAAAGGTCTTAGTATCAGTGTCATTGGTAGCTCTTTAACAATATCTACAAAGGTCAAAATCGCTGCAGCTATTATAGAAGTCCTTATAAGGGGTAGAGTAATTTTTAATGATGTCAACGTAGTGGAATAACCCAAACTTTTTGACGCATCAAATAAATTTGAGGGTATTCTAGAGTATCCTGAAATCATTCCACCATAGGGAATAGCATAAAACCTTACTGTTAATGCAAATAGAACTCCATAAATCGTTCCTCCTAAAAAAACTATATTTCCTGTAAAATTATCCAAAAATCCAAAGAAAATGACTACACCTATAGCGAGCATAGTTCCAGGCAAAGCATATCCTGTAGCAGCAACGTTATAGATAACAACTAAAGCTCGACTTTTACAAAAATACGCACTAGAGGCTGAGAAAAAAGCAAGTAATATAATTATTAATGTAGCTGTGGAACCGATAAATATAGTATTTAGAAGTACAGGAAAAATCGCAAAAAAACTATCAGCGTTTAGCCCCATAAAGACGTTGTTTATCAATATAATAATTGGAACTACAAAACCAACTAAAATCGGGACTAAACAAAATCCGATTGCAGATAGCGCTTTTTTCAAACTTAACTCTTTTGGTGAAATATTATTCAGTCTCTTAGAGGTATCATTATATTTTTGGCTAGCTCTCGCCTTTCTTTCTAGAACAAGCAAGATGATAATAAAAACAAAGGTCACTATCGCTATTTGCGATGCTGCAGATATACTGTTCATCCCAATCCAAACATTAAACATTCCCAGAGTGAGCGTTTGAACAGAAAAATATTCGACTGTTCCAAAATCTGACAGTACTTCCATCGCAACAAGGGCAAGACCTGCCACAATATATGGTCTGCATAGGGGCAAGCCAACTGCAAAAAATTTATTTCGACCATAAAGCGCTGCAGTCTCATACAAGCTTCTAGGAGAGTTATTAAAACCTGTTCGTGCTAATATATATACATATGGGTAGAGTACAAAACCCATTACAAAAATAGCACCCATTACCGATCTTATTTCAGGAAAATAATAGTCAGCTGCTGAGTTAAAACCAAAGAGGTGTCTTATAAGTCCTTGTACTGGTCCTGCGTACTCTAGGAAATCAGTGTAAACATAAGCAATAATATAGGCTGGACAAGCCAAAGGTAATATCAGAGCCCATTCTATTACTTTTTTACCAGTAAAAGAGTAATAAGTCACAAGCCAGGCCGTTGAAATGCCTAATCCCGCCGATAGAGTTAGTACTCCTAAGAATAGCAACAAAGTATTCACTACGTATATAGGCAATACCGTGTTTACAAGGTGAACCCACAGATCTTGGTTACTTTCAAAAGCTGTCAGAATTAAACTGAATATAGGACCAATTAAAAGGATAGATAGAAAAACAGCAGGAGAATTTCTCAGTATACCCTTATTTGAAGCCCAAAAGTTAGATTGAAATGTTGCTGAATTACCTAAAATTTTACCAACCTACTTTATCTATAATTTTTTGAGCTTCATAAGCTTTTTGGGCAATTGAGATGATAGGTAAACTATCAGACTTAAAACTTCCCCAACTTTTTAGTTCTTCAGTAGTTTCTACATTTGGGTTCACCGGGTATTCAAAATTAATCTCTCCATACATTTTCTGAGAGGCCTCCTTTGATAAGAACTCTAATAAGGCCACCGCTTCTTTCTTATTTTTTGAATATTTAGCAACTCCTCCACCAGATATATTTACATGCGCACCCCTATCCTCCGCACCTTGATTCGGAAAAATTAAGCGAACGCTTTTTGCCCATTCCCTTTGGCTTAGGTCATCAGAATATTTTAATTTACCAAAATAGTAGTTATTTATTATTGATATATCACACTGGCCTTCAAAGATCGCCTTTACTTGCGCTCTATCATTTCCTTGAGGCCTTCTAGCTAGATTACCTACAAATTTTTTCGCCCAGTCCTCCGCTGCTTTCTCTCCCAGAGATAAAATAAGTGAAGCCATTAAAGCTCTATTATACACGTGGCTTCCTGGTCGGGAACACACTCTGCCTTTCCATTGTTCGTCGGCTAAGTCCTCAATTTTTGTAATTTGTCCCTCTTTTACTCTTTCCTTAGACGTAACTATAATTCGTGATCTTTTAGATAAAGCAAACCATTTGTTTGTAGGGCTTTTTAGATTCTGAGGAACATTCTTATCTAAAATATCTGAATTTACTGATGCGAGGAGATCAAGATCGTCATAAATATATAAGCGCCCAATATCTACGGTCAAAATGACATCAGCAGGACTATTCTTACCCTCAGCTTTTAATCGTTGAGCCAAGCCTTTTGTTGCATATACCACGTTAGTTTTTATTCCCGTTTCTTCAGTGAATTTTTCCAAAAAAGGGTTGATTAGGAAAGGTTGGCGGTGAGAGTAAATATTAACCTCAGCACCAATTACTGTAGTAAACGAAAGAAATAAAAATGTAATAATTGATAAAGGAAAGAAGTTCATTAAGATTGCACCTTTTATATTTTAAAAATTTTATTCAGCGATTTGAAACTGGAGAGGCTTTCTGAAGCAATATCTGAAATTTCTTTCAGTGGTTTCAAATATAATTCCGTTATTGATGTAGGATTGAAGTCATTATCTTCAACTCCTAATATAAGATTATCAATATCCTCGGAGTGATGAAGCGATCCAAATATCCAATCCCAGATCGCCAAAGCGGCTCCAAAATTTTTATCATAATGTCTTTCATCCAAAGAATGATGAAGCTGATGTTGAGCTGGTGAAATGAGAATTTTTTCTAACCAAACCCAATATTTGATGTCTATATGGGAGTGTCTTAAATTTGATCCCGCAACATGAAAAGAAAATACTAAGAAATTGACACCTAAAATAGTTACTAAATCTACCTTATCACCAAAAATGAAAAAGAACGTGGAAATCACTGTACCTTGAGAAAATGCTCCCCGTAAGGAAAACAGAATTCCTTCAAGAGGGTGTGTTCTGTAGACTGTGATTGGATTCAAGGTCTCAGCTGAATGATGAACTTTGTGAAGAGCCCACAAGACGGGCCACTTATGCATCCATCTGTGTACCCAGTATTTTGTGAAGTCGTCGAAAGTGAAGAAAACAAAAGTAAATAGTATTGCTACTACAATGGTCGGGGTATCACTTAAGAAAGAAAGAAGTCCACTTAAAGGTAAAGATAAAAGAGAATAGTAAAAAAATGTTGCGACGGCTAACTGAGTCAAGAGGTAAGGAGATAACACCAACATTAAAACTCTATTAATTAAAAACATTTTGTAATCAGAGATTGCAGAGCCTGATAGCAGAATTTTTTTATCAAAGACTTTATAAATAGCTGATTTCAAAGCCTTTTTCTTAAAAAATACAAGCCAGAAAAGAGCTATTGCGATGGACAACACAATGTACCCAAGGAAAACTCTTTTCTTTGGATCAACAAAGTGATGGAAAATATCGCCAATATATTCTAACATTTTATTCCTAACTTATATAAGGCCCTTTTAAGGTATTTAGGAGCCTTCCCCCGTGACTGGGAAATCCGGGGGAAAGCTGGAGAAGGAAAGCTCTTTTAGTCGTTTTCCGCGCTATCGGAGCTTCCTACCTTTGACGCCAAAGAGGACATATCTGCTAACATGTCGTTTCCTTTTGCTTTGACACCAAACTTTTCGACCATCAGCTTTTGGATTTTAAGCATGTGTAGCTTAAACTCACCCCAAGACTGAGCCTCTTCTTTGATGTAATTTCCTGCAGAATCTACACCTGTTACTTGAGAAGCATTCATTAGAACTGGCCCCATACCTGTAAGCCTGTTTAGCTTCACGGCTGTTTCACCCAAGTTTGATTTGCCCGTCTGAAGAGCTAGTGCAAAACCTTTCAATTCTCCCCAATGCTTCGCATAGGTGGAGAAGGCTTTATCTGAGTAATTTTCTTCAAGCTTTACTATATCTTTATAAACAGAACCCGCGTATTTAAAAACAGACTCGGCAATAACCTTTTCCCAATTTGCATTAATTACAACGATGTGACCTTGTAGTGCAGCTTTTTCAGATGATGAAAGCTTTTCACCTTTTGCTCCTGCAATTATCTTTCTGCCGTCCAAAAAAGCCTGGGTAACTGTATTATAGTAATTTGTCTTACCAACTTTATCAAAGCTTGATGCATAGTATGCGTGCGCAAAATTGTATTCACTCTTTAGATCTACTACACCGTCTTTGTTTTGGTCTGCGGCAGTCATATCCTTCATTTTGGTGATATCGTAGTTTTGCTTTGCACTAAGACCGAGCCCATGTGAGACGGCACCCCAATACCCAAATGCTTCATCCCAAGCATGCTCTTTATAGGTATAATAAGCTCCATCCTTATATGGCTTATCGTTCGTCTTTGAGCCAGGAGCCATCTTTTCATCTAGATAGTTGTCAACTGCTTGGTTATAAAACACAGCGCCCATTGCAAACTTTGAAATCAATTGAGGATAGTTATAACCAGTAGCAGGGTCAAAACCACCTTTTGTCTGAGCGGCTTTTTTAATCATAAACTCGATGACTTCTGGTCCAGTCATTTGACCAGGCCATCCGTTTATAACGCCCTTATAAGTCTTACCAGACAGATTTTTACCTTTGCTGATTTGGTTTAGCGTTGTTTGCTTTATTTTAAAATCACCTTTTGTTTTGGGTGCAATGATATCAAGGGCCTCTTTACTTCCCTTGAAATACTTCATCATCTGAGCTTCAATATCAGCAGCGTTAGACCCTCCATCACCTTTACCGGCTAGTTTTTTTAGAGAATCATGTAAAACATGTCTTGCTATCTGCCCTGAGTAAGAGACTGAGTTGGTCTTGTCTCCAGTATAACCTTTCAGTGTAATTGGAAACTTTGAATAAAAATGATGTGCTGCTACCTCTGTCACAACAAATACCGCAACAATCATAACGATAAGTTTTTTCATTATATAATCCTTCAATTTTAATTCCGATTATCCCAGTCAGGATTAAAGATGACCAATTTACTCGCCTTTGTCAATAACTATTCTGACTAAAAAAGTAATGATTGAAAAAAATTGGAATTTTCTTGTTTAAGAACTATTTTTTTCTTGCAAGTGATAATCATTATCAAGTAGACATTTTATAGAAAGTTTTAAGTTGATTTATTCTATCAGAAAAAAGTATTTCATTGCCCTGTTGCTACTTGCCCTAACAGCACTTCCAGGGGAGTTGGGCGACCTAACAAGAGCCTTGGTTACTGACGCATATGTTCAGGTGAGTGCTTTCGTAGCCATTACTCTATCCATCTTCTATTTATCAGAGCATAGGTTTAATTTTAATGTAGGTAATATTCTTCGAGAATCCTCAGCCTTTCAAATACCAATAGCTGCTATTCTTGGTGCAACGCCAGGGTGCGGCGGTGCCGTTGTTGTGGTAGCGGCCTATACTTCTGGCAACGTGTCATTTGGAGCGGTTATAGCAACCCTAACCGCTACAATGGGAGACGCTGCATTTTTATTAATTGCGGTCAGACCGGATATTGCAATATTAGTTCTTCCTCTTACGCTACTCGCTGGAATTATCACCGGATATATCACTGATAATTTTATTACTTTCTCGCATCAGGAGAAGGCAGTTAATCTAAAAAACGAAGTTCCCATAATTGGCAAAAATAGGAAGCGTGACATCATATTTACCTGCCTGATAGTACCTGGCTTCGGTCTGGGGATTCTCCAAATACTTCAGTATGATCTTGAAGAGCTATTTGGCATTTTCCCACAAATGATTGCAATAGTTGGAATGGTGACAAGCATTTTTATATGGTCTAATTCACAAATCAAAACTATGACTAATCCGAAAGACAAACCTCTTGTTCGCGTAGCTGAAGAAACAAGTTTTATCGCTATCTGGGTTTTAGCTGCTTATTTAGCCTACGATTATCTCGTTTATCTAACTCCGTTGGACTTGAACCTGATGTTCAAGACGATAGGAATGCTAATTCCTTTATTTGCCATAATTATAGGGTTTATCCCTGGATGCGGACCCCAAATATTGGTTACCACTCTTTTTATAAATGGAATGATACCTTTTAGTGCTCTTTTAGGAAATGCTATATCAAACGATGGTGATGCTTTGTTTCCTGCTATAGCGATCGCACCTAGAGCCGCTGTGCTCGCGACGATTTATTCTGCTATACCAGCTTTTATAATGGCCTACACCTTATACTTTTTTTTCCCTTTGTTTGGACAATAAAATCAATCTTCCGAAAGTGTCTTATTCACTTTCTTCCTCATTTGCTCGACTAATTTGGTGATGTCTTCGGATATGGTCTCAGTTTTTTTTACCATTGCCATCAATTTCTCCAAATCCTTTGATAGTTCTTCACTTTGCGCATTTGAGTCAATGAGTCGTAAATGTGTTTTTCTTATCAAAGCAGAAATGACCTTGTTCTGCTGTAAAAAACTATCTATCGATCTTGCTGGAAGGAATAAAGCATGGACTTCATGCTCACCGGCAATTGCCGTTACCGAACGTGGCTTTTTTAAAACAAGCGAGGCATCACCAAATATTTCATTTACACCCAACCTATTAAGTTTTAGTCCACCTGATGTGTAAATATAAACATATCCCGACTTAATTAGATACGCACCTTCTGGGTTATCCCCGGCTTTGTAAATCTCTTCATTCGGTTGCCATATCACATGCTTTTCAGTTTTTTCCATTTGTTCCTACTCCACATA
>CACHJY010000005.1:22500-72262 GCA_902580265.1 uncultured Alphaproteobacteria bacterium | reverse complement strand
TGGCGGAATGGGTGACCCTGGTGGTGGTGGAATGCCTGGTCCTGGCGGTGGAGACCCTGGTCCTGGTCCTGGCGGTGGAGACCCTGGTCCTGGTGGCGGAGATCCTGGTGGCGGGGGAGGCCCCAAAAACTAGAAAAGTGTATTATATGACTTATCGCCTTGAGCTATTTATTTTATCAGGGCGATAAATTATTTTTCAAAATAGAGTTTTTGTTGAAGTCAGGTTCTAGTTAATTGATTTTGTAATAATTAAGTTGGAGGAAACAAAGAGTACCTGTTGCATAAAGTTTTCTCCTTTTAGTTCTCTGTTGATTACCTCTATTTTTCTAAAAGTCCATATGGTTTTAAGGCAGATATTAATTCATTGAGATAAGTCTTGTCTCGAGCGGTAATATATTCCTTGTGAATTATTTCACCTGTTTTACCCTTTCCGTCGATGGCTTTATGTAGCTCGAACATTTTTTTTGCTTTCTTTTTACTTCCCTTCAACTCATACAGATAAGCAAGCTGCAAATATAATGTTTGGTCAACCCCACTCCAATTATGCTTTTCATTTAATTTCGTAAGAGCGAAGCTCTCAGATTTCTCATATTGTTTATTTTCAATTAAAGCGTGATTGTACATATAAAATATCCACGCCGCATGGTGGGGATTCGACAACATTATTTTTTCATAGTTTTCTATCGCTTCTCCTAGATTACCACAGGAGTGAATAACTATAGTGGCTGTGGCTAAATCTGAAAGATCTTTTACTTCCTTTATCAATGTGGGTATTCTACTACAGGCTTTGTCATACTTTTTTGAAAATAATTCGATCATGCCTGCTAAAGTTTTAGGCGTTGTCCAATCAGGAAACTCATCAATTGTATTTAATGCAATAGAATAGGCTTTTTCCATATCTCTTTTGGGATCATCAGACATTCTCATAGTGACTTTTCTCCAATGAACCCAAGCCATCATAAAATTTAATCGTCGGTTACTCGGATCCAACTCAATAGCTTTTTTCCAAAGCTTTTCAGCTTTTTGACTTCCCTCCACAGTTTTAAGGCCAAAAGCAGCCCATGCATTGAGAAAATGTCTATACGCTTCTGGGTTAGTGAAATAATTTTTCTGGGGTAACTGTGATCCGCTTGTCTTAAGTCTCATCTGCTCCAAAATGGCTATACTTATCTTTTCTTGAACAGGAAAAAGTTCCTTTAATTCCTTAAAGTCAAAAAGTTTTGACCATACAACCTCACTCTTTTTGAGATCAGTCATTTGTAAGGAAACGCGATAGGCTCCTTCAGCACCCTGAACATCTCCTCTTAAAAGATATTGAATGCCATAGTTTTCTTTTATCTCGCTATCAGAGTAATTTTTCTCTTGAACATATTTCCCCGTACTAGAGGAAGATACCAATATTGAGTCATTAATTGATAAGGTAGAGATAATATTACTTGTTATTCCAAATCCTATGAAGTCATTATCAGATTTCCCGGTTTGATTTTCAAATGGAATGACCAAAACTGAGGGCTTATCCGTTGGTAGAAGTATAGTGTTTTTAACGGGAGTTTTTTCAGACTGCAAATAAACAATTAATCCAATAGAAGCAGCTATGAAGAGTGCTGCAACAGAACTCAAATAACGTAATGTAAATTTTGAGGATGTTCTGAGAGTTCGTTTTTGCGATTTACTTAAAACAATGTCATACGCATGAAAAGCATTTTCTTTTACTTTTTGCATCCCAAGATCATTGAAGGATAAATCTACTTTTCCTTTAACTAAATCAAAAATTGACTTGGAAATCGTTACGCCTGAAGGTTGAGCCAAGGCCTCTAGTCTCGCTGCAATATTAACACCGTCTCCTAGCAGATTTCGCTTCTCTTTTATTACGTCACCCATATGTATTCCGATACGAAATTGTAGTTTTATCGGGAGATCATTCTGAGAGTAAAATTCTCTTAGACGTCCTTGGAATTCAGATGCGCATTCAACAGCTGATACGGCACTAGGGAATTCGGCAAAGAAAGAGTCGCCACCAGAATTAAAGAGACGCCCTTCATATTTTTTGAACAGATCTTTAAGAATATTTTCGCACGCTCGAAGAGTTTTTACTGACTCATTCTCATTTTTTTCCATATGCTTGCTATAACCAACGACGTCAGTGGCAAAAATAACCGCGATTTTTCTATATATGGTGTTAATGGTTTTGCTCTCATAGAAGTTTATATAAAGAACTATTAATCAAATATATCGCAAATGGGTAATTTGTGTATAGTAAATTTGTCTGGTAAGCGGTTCTAAGTAGCAAAATTATTAACAAAAATGGAGTGGGCGCATTGATTGCTGTAATAAGCTATTTTGATAGTAATCCAGAGCCTTTAAATTGTGAGAGCGTTGTAGCAGAAAACACTGCAACCTCTCGTGATGGTTTTTATTTTGTGCCTTTGAATAAAGATGACGTGCCCTTGGGAACTCAAATAATTTTAAAAGAAGAACCAATAGAGGGGCTGAAGAAATATTTGTCGAATAAAAACTTTCAGGGTATTGGACCAAAGAATGCTGATACCATAGCGCAGAATATTGGGATGACAGTTATCAAGTATTTACATGAGCGCAATGTAAACATACTTGAAGAAAAAACGTCAAAGAAACTTTCCGTAGCTTTGTTAGGAGGATGGGATTTAGATTATGAAAACTCAGGGTTTGAAATATTATTTTCACAAATTGGCTTTTCATATACACAAAAGAAATTTGTTAAAGAAGAGTTTGGGAATAAGTTTTTTGCTGAAATACATAAAGATCCATATATGTTGCTTCAAAGAATTCCTAGGCTCAGTTTCGATAAGATAGAGAGTATTATTTCAATTTTTGGAATTGAAGTATCTTTAGATCAAAAAATAGTTGCTGCTACGAGACATGCATTGATGCAAAGTGAAGCCGAACGTGGCAATACCTGTGGGCCTTTAGAGAGGGTTTTACTGAGAACTCAAGAAATAACAAAAAATGACCTTGAAACAATTCAAACGGCTATCAACAGCCATGAGCATTTATTTAATAATTTTAAAGTGCAAGATAAAAATTTTTTAGAAACCATAGAAGCATGCGAGCGGGATAACGATATCGCTCAACAGATCTGTTTGATAAAAGATAATTTCAAACCAATAAAGGGTAAGCAGTTTTCGGCTAACAAAAATGCCACTAATCCTTTGTCGGAGGAACAAGTGCAAGCAATCCAAAATTCCTTAGAAGCAGGCGTTTCCATTATTACTGGTGGTCCAGGAACAGGTAAAACAAGAATTATAGAAGGCCTCGCTCAAGTTTTAGTCAACGGCTTTAGAAAGACAATTCGTATCTGTGCCCCAACGGGACGAGCGGCAAAACGGATAGCGGAAAATCATGCATTAAAAAAATTTCAACCATCGACAATTCACATGCTAAAAGCGATGATCGATTCATCAGCTAAGGATATTGAGTTTGATACTTTGATTGTGGACGAGTCCTCCATGATCGATATAAATTTATTCAATGATTTGGTCAAAATGCTACCTTCAGGTTCACAACTTGTTTTGATTGGAGACGTTGATCAACTACCTCCTGTCGGCGCAGGGCAACCATTTTTAGATTTAATAAGATCAAAAAAAATTGTTGTTAGTAGATTATCAAAGCAATTTCGACAAGGCAGTGATAGCGTAATCCCAAAAGTAGCCAGAGCAATAAATAAAGGCGAATTAATAGAATTCTCTTCAGATTTTTCTAGCTCAGGCTTTTCATTTGTAGAAGTTGAAAAGGCTCAAGTTGTCGATAAAATTATTGAAGTAGTTGATTTTTTTACTGGGAATAAAAATGGCAGTATAGATTTTGACAAAACACAAATTCTCTCCCCAATGCGCCGTTATTCAAGTGGTCTTATAAATTTAAATGCAATTATGCAAAAAAAATACAACCCTAATGGCGACAAGGTTTTTTCAAAAATGGAGGGTGAAAAAGAAATAAAATTTTGTGCAGGTGATAAGGTGATATGTACACAGAATGATTATGATATTGATGTTAGAAATGGCGATATTGGTTATGTTGTAAATAAAGTTGGAAAAAATATTAGAGTGGAGTTTGATGGAGAAATGAAACTCTTTCACAACAATAAAATAGATTATTTAGATTTAGCGTATGCTATAACGGTTCACAAGAGTCAAGGTTCTGAATACCCAAACGTCGTGATGCCAATAGTGGATGATCATCGCATAATGCTTACAAGGAAATTGATATATACGGCAATCACAAGAGGGAAGCAGAATGTCTGTTTAATTGGGAGCAAAAGAGTATTACGAGAAGCACTTAAAAAGGTGTTTCTGAATTTAAGGTATTCTAATCTCAATCAAAAAATTGAAAAAGCTAACATAAATTTATTTCACCAAAACTAGGTCAGTAAGATACTTATTTTACAAAAAGGAAAAATTTGATGATCATCAAAGCACCCATAAAATTAATTGGTAACAACGGATCACCCTACACACGAAAGATGGTCGCCTTATTAAGGTATAAGCATATCCCGTATAAAATTATCTGGGGAGAGCCAGAAGAATATTTAGACCGGAACAATATCGAAAAACCTAAGCCAGTTTTACACCCAACATTCTTATTCGAAAATTCTGAAGAGAAAATTACCGCGGTTACTGACTCAACCCCTATCATTAGAAAGCTAGAGAGCAAATTCACGAGCCGCAGCACTATTCCCTCAATCCCTGTTTTGAGATTTTTAAATTACTTACTTGAAGATTATGGTGATGAGTGGGGAACGAAATTTATGTTTCATTACCGATGGTATGATGGCAAGGACATTGACAATGCAGGGACGTTGTTACCCCTTTATGCAAACTCCACCCTTACAAACGAGGAACTCAGTTATAAAAAAGAAAAAATAAAACAGCGCCAACTTGGGAGGGTTTGGGTTGTAGGATCGAACAAAAAAACAGCGCCTCTTATAGACCAATGTTTCAAAAAAATAATAAGCATATTAGAAGATCATTTCATTAACTTCCCCTTTTTGCTTGGCTCCCGTCCATCTTCTGCAGATTTTGCTTTCTTTGGACAGTTAAGCCAGCTGGTAGGATTTGATCCCACACCTCGTTCTATAATTGAGAAAAACTCAATGCGTACTATGGCATGGGTAGGAAAAACTGAAGACCTGTCTGGATTAGAACCTGATAGCGAAGATTGGATCAGTGACTCAAAGCTTCCCGAAACTGTTAAAAATATCTTTCGTGAAGTTGGAAAGACATATGTCCCAACTATGCTTAGGAACGAAGAAGCTTTTAATAGTGGTAAAGAAAAATGGAGTGCAGAAATTTTAGGCCGTGAGTGGGAACAAAGAACATTTCCCTACCAAGTGAAATGTTTGAAATGGATCCGTGAAGAGTTCAGAAGTCTCAATGATAGTGAGCAACAAAAAGCACTTCACTTATTAAAAGGGACAGGCTGTGAAAAGCTGATTGCTTGAATAAGGAGTTAATCTGAGATAGCGCCAGATTTTTTAAGGTCATTAATCTGATCGTCATTAAGGCCAAGCATCTCTTTTAATATAATATTATTATCTTCTCCTAATTTTGGTGCTCTTCTTATTTCGATTTCAGCCATATTTGAAAGCTTTATTGGATTGCCAAATACTTTTACAACCTCATTTAGTACAGGCATATCAAGAATCATTTTGCGGTCTATTAATTGGGGATCAGAAACCACTTCACCAATTCCCTTGATTGGGCTTAACGGAACTTTATCGGAGAGCATAATTTCGAGCTCGGCCTTTGTGTATCTGGAGAACCATCCATTTATAAGAGGCTTTATTCGTCTGTCATAAACTTCCTTATTGAAACGCTTATGCATGGTATCAATTTCAGGGTCTGACGCTAAATCATCGCAATTAAAAACTTTTAGCGTTTCTCGCCACTGCTTATCGTTATATCCCCCAAAAAATACAAATCCATCCTTACAGGAGAATTGCTCATATGGACGGACAAAAGCGTGATCATTTCCCGTAGGAGTGGCCTCTACTCCGTCAACAGAATAACGTAAAAGAGCACTTTCGGTAAGGCATAGAGTGGAGTCAACTTGAGCAACATCAACCAATTGGCCTACTCCCGTTTTCTCTGCTTCTCTAAGTGCAACAACGGTCCCTATTGTGCCAAAAAAACAGGCTGCTAAATCTCCAATGATGGTACCAACTCTCACCGGAGGTCTGTCAGGATAACCATTCATCGACCAAAGACCACTTTCAGCTTGTCCAGTGTTATCAAAACTTGGTCTTGACGACTTTGGCCCCGTCTGACCAAAACCACTTATTGAAGTATATACTAATGCTGGATTTTCTTTTTTAAGATCATCGTACCCCAAACCTAAGCTCTTCATTGCACCAGGTCGAAAGTTCTCAATTAAAATATCTGCTTTTTTTACCAATTGCTTTAAGGTTTTTTTACCCTCTGTAGTTTTTAGATTTAGCGTCATGCCCAACTTATTTCTATTGTACTGAGCAAAGAACGCACTTTCATTATCCGTCTTTGTAAAAGGTGGAAAGTTTCTTGTGTAATCAGGATCTCCAGGATTTTCAACTTTTATAACTGTAGCTCCTAAATCTGCAAGAATCATGGCACTGTAGGGACCAGCGACTACTCGTGTTACATCTAGTACAACTACACCTTCCAATGGTAGCTTCTTATTTTCATATTTTTTTTTCTCAGTTGAAGTCATCTATAAAAAACTCAAAGTATTTCAAAATTTTAATGCACCGCTGCATAAATTATTTTTTCTTCGGATGCATCTTCTATTTCAAACTCCTCAACAATTTGGCCAAGTCTAGCTACTAAAATTCTATCTGAAATCGACATGACTTCAGGAAGATATGATGAAACAACGATAACAGTAATTCCTTCATCAGCTAGTGATTTTATGAAGTCATGTATCTCTTTGATAGCACCTACATCAACTCCACGAGTTGGTTCATCAAAAATTACAACCTTGGGTTTTTGAACTAATCCTTTTGCTATTACAACTTTTTGTTGATTGCCCCCTGACAATTCAACTACGGGTGAATTGATATCTTTTGTTTTAATATTTAGTCGCTCTATCCAATGTTCTGCCAGACCTTTAGCTTCGGACAACCGTACAGTGTTCCAAAGTTTATCTTCAGCTACCATTTTGCCCAGCTGTATATTTTGGCTGATTCCAAAGTTTTCGAAAAAACCTTCACTTTTTCTATCTTCAGTTACATAAATTATGCCATCATTTACTGCAGTCCTAGGAACAAGATATCTAACGTAATTACCATCTAGTAGTATGTTTCCTCCATGGAAAATATTCCTTTTATATACTCCAGATACTACCTTCATCATCTCAGTACGACCTGAACCAACTAAGCCAAAGACACCAGTAATTTGACCGGAGTAAGCCGAAAAAGTAGAGTTTTTCACCATTGATCCCATAGATAAATTTTCAACTTCAAGTGTTTTCTTACCTCTTTTACGTGGCTTTTTAGTTGTAGTTTTTTTTGAAGCATAGGCCGAGTCTGTTAAATCTCTACCTATCATTGCCTTAACAATTCGTTCTCTATTAAATTTTTTTGCTATGTCTGTCTCTATAAGTTCACCATCGCGCAAAACCGTTATTCTGTCGGAATGTTCCAAAGCTTCCTCTAGAGCGTGTGAAATAAAAACGATAGACACTCCCTCATTTTTGAGCCTCTGCATTAAACCAAAAAAGTGGTGCTTCTCTTCTGGTGTCAAGGTAGCCGTTGGCTCATCAAAAATAATTACTTTCGCATTATGATGGACCGCCCTTGCAATTTCGACCATCTGTTTCTGCGCTGCGCCTAATTGTGACACTAATAGGTTTGGGTCTACGTTAAAATTTAGCGACTGCAGAAATCTACTTGCTTTGATGTTTAATTTTGCCAAGCTGTTAAAAAAGTTTTCTGCTCCTAAATAAATATTCTGAGAAACTGTCATGTTTGGTACTAAGCTATTTTCTTGAAACACCATTACAACACCATTTTTTAACGCCTCCGAGGGATTTAAGAATGTTGTCTCTTTTCCCTCATATATGAATGATCCAGAAGATAGCTGGTACACTCCAGCCGCCACCTTTGTCATAGTCGATTTTCCAGCCCCATTCTCTCCAAGAAGAGAATGTATCTCACCTTTAAGAAGGGTGAAGTTGACATTTTTTATTGCCTTTACCCCGTGAAACTCTTTTGTTCCGTCAATAATTTGAAAAATGTCGGTCACTTAATTCCACCCTCCTAATTTTCCATCTCCCCTTGATGTCACTAGTATGTTTTGTCGCTCATCGACAACGACACTGGTAGTTCCATGAAAACTTCCGTTGGTACGACTGTGATAACTTGCAAGTGGTATTAGATCTTTGTCAAATCGCACTACGAGGCCATAAGAAAATGCTGGAGCCCAAGGTTTTAGATAACCCATTGTTTTTATTCCCGACTGCTGAAGAGGTTCCCTAATGTGCTTTCCACTTCTATAGGTGGGAGAGACCCAAAGGCTCGGATCAATTTCGGCCATCATTCGATTTTTATACTCTTCTTCGGTCAAGACAAATTCGACCAATTGATTTCTAGGAGCAAAAAAGCAAACCAAAAGCTCCTGATTTTTACTATTAAAAAAGCTTTTGCCAGGATAAGCGGGGAGCTTGTTTATTTCTTTGTCAAGTTTGCTTACCATAGTTAATTCATCATCAAACTTATGGAAAGTAATACAGTGCTTCCACGACTCTGAAATGCAAAAAGTTGAGTCCGAAGTAAATGTTAGACCTGTTGGCCAAGAAAGTTCGGTCAATATTACCCTTGTCTGTGAACCATCTAATTGATTTACTGAAACCGTTCCACTGGAACCGTCAGATAAAAGATCATGTTGCCATTGGGTTGCAGAAAACTTTTTTGATCCTGTTGTGTAAACAAGAGTCTCCTTTTGAAAACACATAGAAGTCACACACTTTGCTTTGAATGTGAACACCTCTTTAAGTGTTTTAACGTTTAAAATGACGACCGTTTCATTTGCAAGAGCCACTGCAATCTTGGAACCTGACGAGTTGAGTGTAATCGCTGTGATATCACTAGAAAACGATTTAACCTTTTTTGGCTTTTTCATTGACGCCATAAAGAAAAGGGTTGATTTTGCCGAAAATAAAATTGTCGCTCGATTTATTGTTAGATTATCAATATCTTCTTCTTTGTGTATTACTTTGACGTTATCTAAAAACTCGTTTGGTTTTAAAGCTCCGTCCATAACTGGCACAAATATGCTGTGTTTTCCTCGTCCAAAAAAATAGTCAATACGATCTTTTATAAAATTTAACACTTTATTTGCCACCCCAATAATCTTGAAACCCACTCCAGTTTTTATTAGCGTCAGGTATTTTATATTTGCCAATTCTGTTATTCTGTATTCCACCTAAATAGAGGTGGCCTTTATGTTCTTTCATGGAAGTTACCATTGGATGGTTTTTTGCTTTTAGATCCCAAAGGGATTCTAATACTTCTCCGTTCTCTGTAATCTTTATAACGCAACCGGTATTTATATTGGGAAACAACCAGTTGGACGTATTTATACGCCTTGACATTCTTTTCCTAAAATCAGGAAGAGTTAGTGCTAAATCTAGTGCTGGTCCTCTCATGCCAACCAGAGCAAGCCAATAATTTCCATCTGATGCTCTATTGATATTGTCCGGATAACCAGGAATATTATCCATAATAACCTCGGTAGTCCCTTTTTTAGGTCCTTCAAACCAATACCTGCTTACTTTCATTCCAAAGGTTTCGGCAAACAATATTGATTGACAATCTTTAGTGACGCAGACACCGTTAGCAAACTTTAGGTTTCGAATGATAGTTTTTGTTTTATTAGTCTTTGGGTCATAACATATAATACGACCGTTCCCTCTACTCTCTACACAGTCCATCGGCCAATCTTTTAGACGATATCTAATTGTTGCCTCTGAGAAAAATATTCTTCCATCGGGGGCTATATCTAAATCATCAGCAAGGCTAAGCCTTCTATCATCAATTACAGATGTGATACTTCGATTAGTTTCATCGGTAATCTTGGATACTTTTCTGTCTTGCGATATTGAAATGACACCCATATCAGGAATACATGCCACGAGATTATAATCCTTATCCCAAGCAAGACCCAATGGGTGACCACCAACGTGTGCAAAAACCTCCATTTTTTCATGGTTTTTTCCATAAAATCGAACTATATCGCCATGTCTACTTCCAGCATATAAGTTATCGTCATCATCTAAAATTACGTCTTCGGGGCCCTCAACCTTACCAAGTCCAATAACACTCACATCTTTTAATTTGTCATTTACCGCATAAGCAGAATCACTTTTCGCTTCTATGGAAGCAGGGGCAGGCAATTTAAAGTAGGTGGGAGAAACATAAACTTTATTTAATAATCGAAAGCGATTTTTTACCCACCGAACATCGATCAATATTGTGAGCAATAAGATGATCCCGAATATCAGCTGAATGGCGCCACCTTGAATTCCAAATTGTAGCAAACCGTTCAGTAGTAATAAAACGATTAGTGATCCAAAAATAGCCTTTGGGACAGAGCCTCGTCCACCACCCAAACTTACACCACCTAAAACGGCTGCCGTAAGTATTGTGAGCTCTAATCCTTTACCTGTTTCCGCTCCCGTGCTAGCCATGCGAGCTGCATACATAAAGCCAGCAGCAGAACATAAAACGCCACACGTAACATAGGAAAAAAAGATTGTCTGTTTCACTTTAATGCCGGCATTATATGCTGATCGCCTTGAACCACCAACTGCTGTTAAATGCCAACCAGGCTTCATTCGGCTTATTAGTAAATGACCTATTACAAAAACAATTACGGTAGCAACTAAAACAAAAGGTATGCCATATGTATCCCCATCCCCGATATATTCCCATAACTCAGAATCTGGGAAAACCGAGGATATATCTAAAGCATATTCAAGTAGGAGAAGATCAACTATAGATCTATATATTATAAGCGTTACAAGTGTGGTTAGGAATGCGCGCATTCCAATTATGCCTATAAAAAATCCATTAAATGCCCCACAAGTGGCACCCACACTCATTGTAATTAATAAGGTAAGGATAGGATCTAAGCTTAAAACATGTACACAGTAGAGAGCTACTAGATTTGCTATCGCAAATATTGATCCGACTGATAGGTCTAACCCACCTCCCATCATTACAATAGTCATTCCTAGAACAATTAAGCCTAGTTCAGCATATTGTCTCCCATATTCCGTAAGATTATAACCAGTGTAGAAACCTGGTAGGATTAAGAGAAGACCCAACCCAACAAAAAGTAGTGTCAAGAATGGTATAGCATTGTCTGCCCAACGTTTGGCAAGTATTTCGCCAAATACATGATCTGGGAAGATATTATATCGGGCAGTTAAAAACCGTTGTCGTAACGTACTCATAAATTACCTATCTAACAGTGTTAATCTCGAGCCAAATTTTTTGGCTCGAGAAAATATTTTTAAGGATTAATTGGATGCCAAACTTTCGACTGTCCAGCATGCGCCTGAACCCATGTAAGATGCCATGTTATCTTTGGTAAGTGTCTGGAGTTGAGTGAATAAAGATACCTTTCCGGCTTTTCCTGGCTTATTTCCTGACTGAAGCAAACTCTTAACAACATTTGATAAATCTCTAGCTTGTCCGGGAACATCATAGCTTACAAAAACATCGAATATATCGTTTTTCAAATTATCGCAGCCAGTCTTTCCTCCACCACCGGAAGTTGCAAGAAATACTTTTTCATGCATTCCAGCTTCCTTAACTGCTGCGCCAGTTCCAATATCCATTCCATCCCAAAATCCTACAATTCCGCATAGGTCTGGATGTTGTTGAAGTGTTGTTTCCGTAATTGCTCGTGCTTTTGTGGAATCCCAGTCAGCTGCCTGGTTTGATACAACTTTGATATTTGGGTTTTTTTCAAGAATATTCGAAACACCTCTTAGTTGGTACGCGCTAGCCGCAGCCGTTAAAACACCCTGCACAATAGCGATCTTTTGTGAGGTGCCAGCACCGCATTGATCTATAACTTTCTGAGTTACTATCTCCCCAATTTCGATCCAGTCAGCACCAACAAATGCATCAGTTGGGAAAGCTGATTTCATATTAACCTGAACAACGTGTATTCCTGCTTTCTCAGCTTTTCTTAAGAGCTTTGCATATGTTTGAACATCTGGATTGTGTACTACAATTGCATCTGGCTTTTCTGAAATTAGCGATGAGATAGCTTTTGATCCTGCATCAGCGCTCCAGTTAGGATCTCTTAGGATCATTTCAACGCCCAAAGGCTCTAGAGCCTTTTTCATGCCTGCATACCAGCCTTCAGTTAAATCAAACCCCATCGCTAATGGTACGAAAGCCACTTTTTTTCCTTCTAATGCAGCATAGTACTTATCTCTTGCGGGATCTGCTATTCCCATCTTTTCTGCGCTAGCATTGAGAGGTAGCAATAGAGCAACCACTGCAATGATTAGTTTTAAAGCTTTAAATGTCATGTTTTCCTCCTTTGTTTAAAACTTATTCCTATTTTTAAATATCACCTTGTTGGGTCGTTTGTTCGTCTCTTGGATTTAATAGTGTATCGGTCATAATCGCCAGAAGTAGAATTATACCCTTTATCAAGTTTTGAACGATAAATGATATGTCCATTATTACCATTCCGTTGAGAAGTGTACCTATCAAAAGGGTTCCTAGAATGACATTATGCATGCCTCCCTTTCCACCCGAAAGCCCAATGCCGCCAACTACAACAACCAATAGCACATCGTAAATCATTGAACCTGCTACCATTCTCGTGTTAATTGAACTAATCGCTCCGGCAGTAAGCAATCCAGCAAAGTACGCGACTAAGCCTGCTAAGATAAAAATCATTACGAGTATTGGTCTAACAGGAACCCCTGCTGTTCTAGCCGCAAGGCCACTATCACCGATAGAATAAACGAATTTGCCAAAAGTAGTTTTGGTCAGCAGAAGATGCATTATGATTGCCAACATCAAGAAACAAATTATGGGCATAGGTACACCAAACAATTGACCTCTTCCCAAATATTCTAGCCAAGCCGCGTCTTCTGGTAAGTAGTTCAGTTCATCTCTTATGAACAGCGTTCTTCCTAGACCATAAATTACCCCAGCCATTGCCAATGTTACAAATACTGAAGCCATATCCCAATATGCGACAAGAATACCTGTTATCGCACATAAAATCGCTGTAAAAATAAAACCAAGTATTACGGCATAAATAAATGGTAGATTGATTGAGGGTAAAACGTCTCCCGAACTCAAGACCGAAGCTAATGCTGTACCTACTGCAAGTGTTGCAATTAATGAAAGGTCTATTCCTTTAGAGATTACCACTACTGCCATCGCTATACTTAGTATCCCCAAAATCGAAACACTTCTCATTAGGGTTAGAAGATTTCCTGCTGAAAAAAACTTATCTAGAAAAATTGAAAAGCCAGTAAAGATAATTACGGTGACTATTAGAATAATCAATTCTTGATTGCGGAAATTTAACAAAAAGCACTTTCTGAATAAGGTTTACTACTACTAAGCGTAACATGTAGCCATCCCTTGTAAAGCCTATAAGTTTTAAAAATAATCTTGAAATAACCCACTATTTGTGATACCGAAAATTCTGCGAAAGATCTGAGTTTAGAGCAAAAATACTTATCTGCGTTTAAGACTTCAAAATATTCTAAGAATAGAGTTTGTCGCTCAATCCATAAATAAGTAGTGCGTTCAATATTGTAAAACCAGCGGGAGCAATATATGCTTCGGCTGTATATTTTACGCCATCCATTTTAGCCGCTTCCGAATGATTTACAGTTACATAGCCAAAGTATGTAAAAATAATACTTTGTAAAAAACCAAATACAAAAATAGCCCATGTCCCTTGAGGCCCATTTTCACGGAATAATATATAAAGTGAAACCAGTACTAATGCAGCTATAAGGGAGCCTGCTAGTCTAAGTGGTAAAATTGCAGAGTGATGTATACCGTATTGGTCACAAAATTTTTCTGATGTGAAAAGCGCTTGGTAGGCGTAGTATGCTCCACCCAGTAAGTTCAGTATGAAAAGGATTAAGAAGATTGGGCCATTGAATGCATCGATCATTTTTTTCTCCAAATTTGATTTTTAAAAGCTTAACACGAGTAGTTCAAAAATGCTACGTTCGTAGAAAAAATAAAGCTTAAATTGAGTAATGCATTGGTATTAACTTGGAAATAAAAAATACTTTGATTACAGTAATCTGATTACTTGTTAATAAAGACGAGATTGTAGAGCATTAATGAAATTAATAGTGGAGCAACTAAATTGTTTGATACAAAAATAGCCATAATACTTCTATCATCATTGAAGACTTGGCAAAAACTCAATGTCACGTCATTCTTAACCAGCGGCATCATAGGTCAAACGAGCTCTTTGATTGGTGAAAAATATATCGATAAATCAAACTATGAATATCTTGCATTAAACAGACAACCAGTGGTTGTTTTGGAAGCTGATTTATCTGTTTTAAAAAAAATCCATAACAGAATTTTGGGACGATCTCTCATCTGTTCCATCTATATAGAGGACATGTTTTCGACAGGGCATGATGAGGCTAATCGAGGTACGGTTAAAAATTATTCTAGTGAGGATCTTCCGGTAGTGGGCCTGGCTTTTAGAGAAGAGAAAAAGATAGTCGACAAAGTTACAAAGGGTGCGAAGCTTCATTCGTAATGGGCTCAGGATCATTTAAGTAATCGAATTAAAGAGTTACTTGAACAAACATCAGTTATATATTTTAAAGGAAAAAATTTATGCAGTGGGAATATTTTGTGAAGGATTTTAAGTTTGATGAAAATCAAATAGAGGATGGATTTCCAAATAAATTGGAGCATGATGATTTGGCCCATCTGGGAAATGCTGGGTGGGAATTAATAAATATTGTTTCTTATCGATCAAGCGACAATGAACTCTGTTTAAGGTATTACTACAAAAAAGCTAAAATGACGAATTAAATAACGAAACGAAAGCGTAGTTATAATTGGCGTCTACGGGTTTTCTCTATTAAATGAAACACTTCTAACATCATAATCTACCATCTTTTGAAATTTTTTTTTTTTATCCTTGTCAACGCAAAATAGAGTCCTATCTGACGGAAATGTTCGTTTATTTAACAATCGTGCTCACAACTGCGCTTGCTCTAAATCACGGGTTCAGAAAACAAGAAAAACCGAGGCGTGTGAGAATGAACAGAAAAAAGAAGTCAAAGTAAGACAAAAAATAACTTTATTAGTCATGGAATAGGCTAATTACCATTTCCATAAAATAGTGATGTTTGGAGATATGATGGAAGACAAAGACGTTAAAGAAGCCGCTTTAAAACAGGCGCAGGAGGCTTATGGAATGTTTTTAAGTTTCATGAAGTGGGTTGCCTATATCTTTGTTGTTCTGGTAATCATTTTGGCTTTCTTTAATTTTTTTGATGATCCAACAGGCAGCAAACATTTACCGGAAGAGATTTCTGATCAATATGATCCCAGCGGATTATCCAAGAAATAGTATCTCACCCTTATCTTGTTTCATTTAAATAGCGGCGCGGGTGGAAAAAAATTGGAAAACGAATTTTTACAAATTTTCTGATGAAAGTTAGCTTAAGTAGGGTTTATTAACCGTAAAGCAATTAGTGAAGTGGTTCTTTTTCTTAAAAAAAACTATATTAAGGAAATGGTAAGGCTGTTTCAAATATTCATGCTGATTTTCATGTTGATTTCGAATGATGTTGAAGCCTCACCCCAATTTTTAAATGTTGCTTCCAAGGTCGCTGATAAGGGGACCCTGGTACTCGGTCGTTCCACGGGGATACCTGGCATGTTTGGCCGTTTCACAGTTATTTTAAATGGTAAACTATTGGGGATGCTGGGAGAAAATCAGATTATCAAGAAAAGGTTAACCCCGGGTCGGTACACGCTAACTATCAGAGACGATGTGGAGTATAGAAAATTTTTAGGAACAACAGTACGCTTTTCAATTGATACTAGACAGAAAAAGTATCTAATTGTTAATTATGAAAAAAAAGCATTCGCTTCCCATTATAGAATTGTTGTCAAAAAGGTAAAAAGAGATTAGGCAGGATCTAAGGATTGAGAAATTATGAAATTTAAACCTATACCTCATGACGTCGAGAAAGATAAAAGCTACTTTTGGTGTAGTTGCGGAAAGAGTAAAAACCAGCCTTTTTGTGACGGCAGTCATGCGGGTAGTGAATTCACACCCTTAAAATATGTAGCAGAAAAAACAGAAACGAAATATTTCTGCACATGCAAAAAAACACAAAACAAACCTTTCTGTGATGGAAGTCACAATAAACCAGAAAAAAGTCTTAATGATGGAGATCTGTTTTCTGCACTAGTACAGCCTGACAAGAAAAAAATAGAGTTAGGTGAAAATGAAACAATACTCACAGCATCAATAAGAAATAATATTTCTCACTTAAGTGCTTGCGGGGGTACTGGAAAATGCTCGACTTGCAGAGTTGAAATTACAGAAGGATTAGAAAATTGTTCTCCAAGATCAGATGCTGAGAGAAAGCTATCGGATAAGCTTTCCTTTCCGCAAAATATAAGACTTGCCTGCCAAACCACAATAAGTGGACCTGTTTCGTACAGAAGACTTCTCCTCGACAAGCGGGATTTGAGTAATTCAAATAAATTGTCCGACACGAAACTAGAGTCTGTTGGTACTATAAGAAATTTGACGGTAATGTTTTGCGATATAAAGGGCTTTACCCCTTTTTCTGAGGCGCTTGCTGCTTATGATGTGATATTCATTTTAAATAGATACATCTCTATAATGCGCGAAATTATCATTAAAAATGGTGGAGAGATAAATAATTATATTGGTGATGCAATTCTGGCTATCTTTGGCCTCAAAGACTCAAGACAACAGACACTTAGAGCAGCAAATACAGCGTTAGAAATGCTACAAGCTATGGACGAATTTAAGGATTATCTGTCCCAAGCTTACGGTAGAGATTTTGATATACGAATAGGTGTTCATTATGGTGAAGCCATTCTAGGTTCTGTTGGTTTTGGCGAAGATAAAAAATTTACCATAATTGGAGACACTGTAAATATCGCCAGTAGAATTGAAGCTATAAATAAAGAGGCGGGAACACGTTTTCTTATTTCCGATGTTGCTTATGAAAGAATTAAGTATGCTGTTGATGTAAGAAATTTTGTGAGATTAAAATTAAGGGGATCTAGCAACTTAATTACCTTGCATGAGGTTAGCGGTCTAAATAAAGATAAACTAATAGATCACTCTGATATAAAAGTAAAAGAGATTGATGGCAATACATGGATAAGGACTTTGCCTATTAGTGAGCTCGATGTCGGAGAAAAGAAAAAGTTTGAATATGATGGAAAAGAATTTCTTCTTATAAATCAGGAAGGCATCTTTGCTATTGAGAATATATGTCCCCATATGAATTTACCATTGGACATAGGTCAGATAACAGATGAAGGAACTATCTTATGTCCCTATCATAATAGTGAGTTTTGTTTTAGATCAGGTGAAGTGAAAAAATGGGTTGGACTACAACCTAAAGAAGTAGAAAAAGATTGTGAGCCGCTTACAGTTATTCCCACACAGGAAGCAGATAGCTATATCTGGATTAAGAAACTTTTAGAGCAGGGCACGATATGAAACAAAAAATTATCAACGTAGAACAATCCCAATACTGGAACGAAAAATCTGGGCCTAAGTGGGTCAAAAATGAGGATTCATTGAATGAGCGATTATCGATATTAACGGACGAACTTTTTTCGAGAGTGAAGATAAATGCATCGGAGAAAGTTCTAGATATCGGTTGCGGAGGTGGTGATACAACTTTTCGAGTGTCAAAACTATTGGCTGATGGTGGACATGTCGTTGGAGCGGATATTTCGAAAACTTTGCTTGATCATGCAAAAAGTAAATTTTCAGATATTGATACAATGACATTTGTGCATTGTGATGCTCAGAATTATTCTTTTGATGAAAATTACTTTGATAAAGTTATATCTCGATTTGGTGTGATGTTTTTTGAAAGTCCCTCAGAGGCGTTCAAAAATATTTATGGTTCTATGCAGACAAACGGTTCTCTAAATTTTGTGTGTTGGACAAATATGATGGAGAATGAGTTTATAGTTGAAGGTATGGATATTATCACTAAATATACTGAAAAAGTTCTTCCAGATGTAACAAAAGACCCAGGTCCCTTTGCATTCAGTGACCCTGAATATATTAACGAAGTCTTAGAATCAGCTGGATTTAAAAATATAAATGTAGATAAAGTTTATACATCTATCTCAACGAAAGATAGCGCAGAGCAAGATGCTGAACTTCTCATGGGGATTGGTCCAAGAGCAAGAATTTTATCAGAAGAAAATTTATCAAGCGAAAAAATCTTAAGTATAAAGAATGAAATCATTCAACTATGTGAAAAACGACAAAAGGGCAAAGAAATTACGTATAAGGCATGCCTCAATTACGTATCGGCGAATAAATAAGTCAATTAAATTTTTATATCATTTTTAACTTACAATCGAAAATTTAATTGTCTATTTTTTCTTTCTACCTAGTCTCCTCAAACTATACTTCTCAGAAAGCTAGGTTTGACTATTTAGCTTTTTACTAATCTGTCTTCAACCACTTTGGCTAATACTGACGCCCCAATCGGAAGTATGCTTGTATCGAGAGTAAAATGAGGACTATGAAGAGGCGCTTTCCCAGAATGGCTAATGAAGCAATATGCACCCTTAACATACCGTAGCATATCGGCAAAATCTTCGGAGCCAGTAGCTGGCAGCCGATTTCTCTTAATGTTTTTTTGTCCAACAATTTTTTCAGCAGCATCCATGTAATAATCCGATATTTCATCATCGTTAACTAAAACATCAAAAAGCTTTTTGATGTTGAGATGGATTTTTACTCCATTACTTAATTCTAAACCCTTACATATATTTTTAAAACGCTCTTCAACCATTGCATATACTTCATCTGAGAAATATCTAATAGTCCCAGCAATAGCACAGTTATTGGGTATCACGTTAAATGCAGATCCTGCATGAATTTTTGTTACTGATAGCACTAATGTTTCTAAAGGAGGAACATTTCTACTTAAAATGCTTTGAAGTTGGGTAATAAGTTCATGTGCGATAATGATCGGATCTTTTGATTGATGAGGCATTGCTGCGTGACTACCTATCCCATCGATATTAATATCAAATATGGCTGCGCCCGCCATAGCCTTACCTTTACAAATACCTATCTCTCCGTTTTTTCCAATAGGGTCGTTATGTATGCCATAAATCTCATCACATGGAAATTTTTTGAATAATCCATCATCGAGCATTTTTGTTGCACCACCCTGACCTTCCTCTGCTGGTTGGAATATTAAAATTGCTGTGCCACTAAAATTTCTGGTCTTAGCTAAATACTTTGCTGCTCCTAGAAGCATGGTTGTATGTGCATCATGACCGCATGCATGCATTTTCCCATCAAATTTTGAGGCATAGTAGAGACCAGTATCTTCTTGAATTGGAAGAGCATCCATATCAGCCCTCAAGCCAATTCTCCTATTTCCTTTACCATTATTTCCCTTAATTATCCCCACTACACCAGTTTTCCCGATCTGGGTGTGTATTTCATCTACTCCGTATTCCTTTAATTTCTCTTGCACAATTTGTGATGTCCGTTCTTCTTCAAAACCGAGCTCCGGGTGAGAATGCAGATCTTTATAAATCTCTTCTAGGTATTTAGAATGCATGCTAATTTCAGGCAAAATATTCATCTGTTTCATCCTTTCCGATCACAAATCCACTATCTTAAAACAATTACGGCGAAGCGTCCCTTTGGAGACCCATATGACGTATCGAATTAATGTCTAATAATGATTATTCAAGTATAATCTTTTATCCCAAAGTATTTTATATTTTGCAACACTTGGGTCTGGGAAGAAACCTATTTGTTTTAAAATACTTTTTTCTGTCATTATTTTTTATCATTAGATTTACAAGCATGGAAACTTTGGCATTTTTAGTTAATTTCTAACAATAATTTCCACTTCTCTTGTAATTCTTTTGGGGGTGCGGTCACCTTTCTGCTTATGTGGTCCATGAAAGCTCCGTTACTGACGATTGAAGCGCAAAGTTCCTGTGCTGCATTCAGAATATAAGATTGGCTAGTCCACTTTTTGCAATCTTCTGATATTGAAGTAATTCTTGGAGTTACGATAATCATTGAGTTCTCCCGGACTTCCTTTTTAAAGGATACAGTTGTTTGGAAAGTAATAGGACCAATCTTCAATTCCTCGTAAAGTTCTGGAGAGCAGCCATTATCTTCACAAAGTTTTCTTAACCCATCAACACCATAATAGTAATAACCAAATTCAGCTAGGTGCCCATTAAAATCAATAAATGATTTACTTACTTTGTATTTATATTCGTTAGCCAAATTTTTTTTTCGTTTTTTAATCCTAAAGAAATATAAACATATAAATAGTTCATTAACTAAACTATTTTTGCAAATTTACACATATTGTATATCATAATATAGGAACACTAGTGAGAGTAATTCGATGTCAGAAAAGAAAATAGCAAGAAAAATTGCAGTCATATTTGCAGCAGACGTCGTAGGTTATTCTAAGCATATGAAAAAAGACGAGGATAATACGTTAAAGAGCTTTAAGTCGTGTAAAAAAATTCTAGAACGTCTCTTTGAAGAGCATGGAGGTTTAATTTTCAATACCGCTGGAGACTCTATTTTCGCTGAATTTACTAGTGCTGTTTCAGCTGTAGTATGTGCGTCAGAATTCCAAAAACTTATCAAGGAAAGAAACTCAAGCGGTGATGCAATGGTGAAATTGGAGTTTAGAATTGGGATAAACATGGGAGATGTTATTAAAGAAGGATCTAATCTTTACGGGGATGGAGTTAATATAGCTGCAAGATTGGAAACTTTAGCCCAAAAAGGAGGGATCTCTTTATCAAAAAGCGTTTATGAATTTGTTAATTTAAAAACTCAGTTCCTATTTCAAGATTTAGGAGAACAAAGAGTAAAGGATGAAAATTTTCATGCCTATGATGTGTTGATTGATACTGCAGAAAAGAGGATTTTGAAGCCAAAAAAAGAGAAAAAGTTTGTAATATTTGGTTCAATTTTCCTTGTGTTTTTAATCATTCTAGGGCTCTCAATTACATATTTCCTACAAAGCACTCAACCTTTAGATCAGACATCTGATGAGGCAATTCAAGATAAATTAGTTGGCAAGACATTATTAATTAAACCGTTTGAAGTAAGAAGCAGTTCTGACGATTTGAGTAATATTTCGAAAAGTTTAACTGATCACCTGATTGCTTCTTTACCCTCAACAATTTTACTTAATGTTGTACCGAGGCGAAAGAGTTATCTGGTGACTGAAGAAGCCTATTCCAATGAAAGAATACAAAAAGATTTAGATGTAAGTTTCATATTGAGCGGAACTGTTTCAGAGTCTGGGAGCAGGGCCCGCATAAACCTCGAACTATCAAATATATACGATGAAAATATAGTCTGGTCGTCTACCGAAGAATTTCAAAAAGATAATGCGTTTTCTGCTCAGGATAAGCTTGAAAGAATAATAAGAAGGGCGATCCAATCAAATCTTACAATGGGGGAGTCCTACATTTCATACTATGAGAAAAATTTTTCAGATTATGAGGATTTACTTGAAATTAGAAAGCTAGACGTAGCCACTTACAAGGAGAATGTTTCAATATTCAAAGGCCTTGCTCAACCCTATGAAAAATTTGTTAAAAAATATAAAAACTCTGCTGCTTATACCCTTTATGGAGTGAGACTATTGCAGGAAACTAATGTAGTGAAAGATGAAGGGATGATGGACGCCTATAACAAAGCAGTGAGAGCTCAATTTCAAGCATATAAGTTGGATCCAGAAAACGCGCGTGCCATATCTATGAGAGCTATAATTGGTTTTACAACTTCAGGTATACTAGATGAAGAGCTTCTAGAGAAAGCAGTCTCGATTGCTCCAGAAAGTTTTGATGTTTTAGCCAATGTTGGTACTGCTTACAGATTAGGGAGAAAACCACTGGCAGCTGTTGAGATTTATGAAAAAGCGTTTAATCTTGTTCCCTTACCGCCAACAGACATGAAGTTAAATTATTTGAGGGCCCTTATAGATTCCAAAAAATTTAGTAAAGCAGAAAGCATTTCTAAAGAAATGAAAGGTTCAGACAAACACTCTTCATATTGGGGGAATTTATTTTTGATATATTTAAAATTCGAGAACAACGAAAAGAATGATGCTGTTCGACTATACCAAGAATTTTTAAAAATGAATAAATTTTCATTAGATGAGATCATATCTGAAATTACAAGTTATCCTTGGTCCTGGGATGTATGGTATAAAACTACTCTTGCTGATACACTGAGAGAAATAGATAAATTGTCAAAAGACTAAAGAATTGAAAGAGAAGGTATTTTCTTTACTAAAAAGCCTAAAATTATAAAAGTATTTTTAGCCAAAGTAAGATTACTTGAGGTGGAGTGGCCCTCTACCACACTCCACTGTAAGCCTTTGTTATCTTGACTATATTTTAACAGATAATCTCTCTACCCACAAATATTCATACAAATTGTTTTAAAATTCATTAAAAAGTCTCATTAAAAAAAAGCTACGAGATAGCTTTAAACGCGGAGACATGCGAACATTTTAACTTAATCGTCTATATCTTCTGTTTTTTTCTTGTTACGCATTTCTTTTGCTATAAGCGTAGCTAAAACGCCAGCCCCAAAAGCACCGAGTAACGTGAGCTTTAAAAACTTAAGTTTTACTAGTGTATGTATCATGATGTAGATATAGTTCGAAAAAATATGGCTTCAATTGTTAAGGGTCTTTTTGTGCCTTGTCTTCATATTGCGGCATTCTTATTCATCTTTTGATGAGTAATCATATAAAATGAAAGTGCGTACTCATGACTTGCTTTGTATTTAAAAGTACATGAATTGAACTTTTCAAATATTTGCTGTACACTTACCCAAGCAATCTATCTTGTAAGGAGTTTATCTATGGAAAATATTCTAGTTTCCTTCAATGCTGGAGTAGCAAAAGTTTCAATAAATCGTCCCGATAAGAAAAACTCTTTAACGGCAAATATGTACAAAACTATGGATGATGCTTTTAAGGAAGCAAGGAAAAGAGACGACATTAAAGTAGTTCATTTATGTGGTGAGGGGGGTATTTTTTCTGCAGGTAACGATATAACTTCTTTCGCAAACGCAAATCCCAATACAGTGAGTGATGAGACCGAAGTTATGGGGTTTTTGTATGAAATTAGTTCTTTTCCAAAGCCTGTTGTTGCTGAAGTATCTGGGCTAGCAGTCGGAGTAGGGGTGACATGTTTACTTCATTGTGATTTTGTATATGCTGAAAGAGAAACAAAATTTAGCCTGCCTTTTGTAAAGTTGGGATTGTGCCCCGAGGCTGCTTCAACTCTTATTCTACCAAGGATTTCAGGTTATCTTAAGGCAGCTGAAAAGCTTTTACTAGGAGACAACTTTGACGCGTCGGATGCCTTAGATATGGGTATTGTTACTAGAATTTTCAAAGCGGCAGAATTATCAGGCGCAGTCAAGTCAACTTGTGATAAGCTAATTGCTTTACCTTCGAATTCATTGAGTATATCAAAAAAATTTCTCAAGTCTGAAATCAAAGAGGGAATGAAGGAGAGAATGAAAGAGGAGGGTGATATGCTATGGAAGCTCTTAAATTCAGATGAGGCTAAAGATGCTTTTGCAAATTTTCAGAGTAAAAAACGTGTATAATTTTTACCAGATAATCTCTATTCCCACAAATATTCATACAATTAGTATCTTCAATATTAGTTTTTAATCTAAAATAATCTGTAATCTATAATTTGTTGAAACCAATAGGAAAATGAATTACTCCTATTTGACGTCGTTGACAACTTGAGGGTCTGGTCAAAATTGAGAAACTTTTTAAAGATATTGCTCGTTTTGTTCTCATTCTGCGTGGTAAGTGAATTAGCAGCTGAGACAGTAAAGATAGGTAATACCTACGTAAGAAGTAGCTGGACAGACACTGAAACAGATAAAAATGGGAAAAAAGAGGCACTTCATATAGTCATCTGTGTTTCTGAAACGATAGTCAAAGGTAAGCACTTTGGAGAGAATTGTGTTAGATTGAAGGCTGATATTAGAAATTCCTATCACCTTGCCAAACAAGTAGCTAGCTTTATCGATTACTCCGTAATCTTTGAAACAAAAAATCTAAAATTCCGCTTTCGTACGCCAGATGGGGATAGTACTAACTATAAGTTATGGCTGGGAAACGATTATGGTACGCAAAATAACACCAGAATAAGGGAAGTACTTGCACAACTTGATCGTAGCCAGGGTATGGCTTTAGGAGGAATGTGTAAACAGCTATCAGATAGCAGTTGGCTAGCGGAAAAATTGGACTCTGTGAAAGAAAATACCAGAAACTATAGGATAGATCGAAAAATATTTAAGAAAATTAAATTAGGGTCTGCCGTAACCAATTGGGCAAATACTGGCCTTTCATGTTATTCCTCTGTAAGGAAAAAAATAGCAAATATCGAGTTGGCATCGATAAGCCGAGAAGAAGCCAACAAAATTTGTAGTTTTGAGCTGCAATTTGCTTATGAGGACAAGAATATTGACTTAAGAGCAATTCAGAAAGGTTTAAAAAGGCGCTCCCTATACGAGGGTGCCGTCGATGGCGTTTTAGGTAAGGGAAGTTGTGCGGCATTCAACAAATTTATGGCTTGTGAGAATACTTCTCGTGCTTCATTCTCACGTCAGAACTATTTGTCCCTGCTTTCAAAAAACATATCAAACGAAAAACAGTCTTGTTATGATGGTAAGAGTACAACAACTATTGCAGCAAAAGCAGTTTCAAAGAACGGCCTGGAGGGTCAAATTGAAAGTCTCCAGAACACGATTGATAGTCTTCGTTCAGAAAATAAGAATCTTAAACAAACGTTAGTTGAGAAGAAAAAGGTTGAAAGCAGTGGGCAAGAAAACCTTCGCAGAGAGTTGGAAGATTTAAGGTCAGAATATGAGTCGTTGAAATCGAAAATATCTTATGAGAACAAAGGGCAAGCTTATGAGGCAAAACAAACCATTGATGAACTCAAAGCCCAAATTGTTGAATTGAAGGAAGACGCAAAAAAGCCAAAGAAGGACGAACAAAACTTGGTTTACATGGCTACAGCTATAGCGAACCTTCAGAAAGAAATAGCAGAAAAAGAAATACAGGGTTCTAAACAGGACGAAAAAATAAAAAAGCTCGATGCGGAGATAGAAAAAATTGAAAAAGAAAAAGCGGCACTAAAAGTTGCTATACAATCGCTTGAGTCTCTATTGGTTACCAAGGATGACGTTATTGCAGATAAAGATGAATTGTACTCTGAATTAGAAAGCAGATTTCAGAGTTCGAAAAATGATATTAAAAAAATCCAAAATCAGTATAACAATAAGCTTGCAACAAAAAGTGAAGAGATAGATAGGCTAAATAATATTCTCAGATCAGTTCAACAGCTCGTGAGCAATACATCCCAATTAAATATTACTGAAGACCCAGAAAAAAATACGATAAGTAACAAAGAGAGTGATAGTTCAGTCTCTGGAAATCAAGAAAGCGCTGTGGCAAAAAATGCAAAGCAAGAGAGCCCTCTCTTTCCAATAGATCCAATCGAAGGAGCAGCTTTTTGTCATGGTTTTTTGATTATGATATATGAGGACAAATATTTCTCAACTGAGCCAAATCTTGTAAAACTATTCGAAGGCCATGCTTTTCGTCATTTTAAAGCTATAGGTTTACTTGGAGAGGCAGGAATTTCTCAAGAAAAAAGTGCAGATTTAATAATTAGAGGAGGCAGAGAAGCTAAGGAGTTCATGGACCAGGGAATCGGTGATAATACTATTGCCAAAGGACAGCCTTTCCGATCAATTACAGATCACTGTATTACTCTTGATGCATTAAAGGAGCATACTTCGAAATCTTCCTCCAATGAGACAGAAAAAAGCTCTGCGGTGGCTGGTAGTTTTCCAAGTGAGTTAGAGGGTCTTTATTGGGTTGCAAATGAAGAGGTAAATTCCTCAAATTTAAAAACTTGTAAAGACATTATTGCTCACTCAAAAGAAATGGTAATTTTTCATAGGTTTTACCCCGATAAAACGTATGTAGCGTTAAAAGCTGGAGCAGGAAATAAATATGGGAAAAATGCAGAATTTGATGGTTTCCTTAAAGGTTCAAATAAGGTAACCAATACAGGAAAGATAATGCAATTTAAGTCTATTCAAATCCAACCAGGAAATGTAAGACAAACAATATTATATGAATATAACTCGGAGCTTTCACGGCTAGAATACGTAAAGGGCATAGAATGTAAAAATTGTGAAGGAGGTGTAAAAATAGGTTTTGATCGTTTAAATGAAAAAAGCGATCTCTATTATTATTGGTGTATAGGAAGACCTTGAGTTCTTGATAAGAGGACATAGTAAAATGAATAAAGTTTATCTACACGTAGCAACTCTAGTACTAAGCTCTTTAATTATTGGTAAAGCTTTTGGACAGAACTTTACAGCATATCTTTCTTGCGAATTTAATGGTCAACACATGACAGTTGCCGCGTGTTTTCTGTCGGACTATGGTTCTTCTTATATTGAGCTTACTACTGGTGGGAGACCTGACATAATTCAACCCTACCAATTACAAAATCTTGGAGTTGAGACTTCAGAGGGACTCAAATTTCCACTCTCTAAGAAATTTAGTTTTCGAACTGTAAACGTAAGTCGTCACTTAACTCTAAGGCTAAGAATTGAAGATTCTAATGCTAACAATGTTTTTGAACACGCTGTAGGTAGAAAAGGTGTTATCTACGTCGGCAATTAAAAAGTAGGGTGGATTGACCCTCTGCCACACTCTTATGTAAGCCTTTGTTATCTTAACAACATTTTATCAGATAATCTCTCTACCCACAAATATTCATATAAATAATAGTTAAACCATAATCTTATGTAATTTTATTTTCTTACTTCTACCCCTTACGGAAAAGTCAACTACCTTTTCCGAAGTTAAGTTCTCGCTAAGTCTGTTCATTACTTCCTCTGAAATTAGAACATCAGCGCCAACATCTTTGCATCCTTCGCAAATTCTACTTGCAACATTTACTGTGTCACCAATCACCGTATACTCAAACCTATCCTCGCTACCTACATTTCCTACAAAGCACTCTCCGAAATGAACCCCTATCCTATGTTTTACAACTGGTAGTCCCTTTTCTTTTCTTTCTTGTGCCCACTCACGCATTGAAATTTGCATTTGTCTTAAACAGTTTAACGCATTTTGAGAATCATTTCCTTTTGAGAAAGGTGTACCAAAGGTAGCCATGACACTATCTCCTATAAACTTATCAACTGTTCCTCCATTATGAAAAATAGCTGCCACCATCTTAGTTTGATACTCCGATAATAGATCTAAAACGTCTTTTGGTTTCATTCCTTCGGATAATTTTGTAAAACCAGAAATATCAGTGAACATAACTGCTATTTTTTGTTCTTTTTCCTTATCAAGGTCTAACGTTGCCTTATTTTTTTCGATCTCCTCTCTAACTTCTGGCGAAAAGTATCTTCCTAGAATGGAATTGGATCTCTCATGAAGAGAAGCATCTTTTAGATTTCTTTGCATACTCCAAGCTATCCCAATCAGAGCTAAGGCACTAAAAATTAAAATCGTAACATTCTGTGTGAAAATTCCCCCATGCATTGCAAATAGGTCTGAGCTAATTTTACTGTGATCATAAGTAAAATAAGTTTCGGGACGTAATATAATGTTTGAAGAAAAAAATGCATTCAAAGCCAAATAATAAGCGATAAAAGAAATCGTTAGATAAAATCTTCCTAAAAGTACGATCAATATCATGCCATAAGTAGTCCATATAAATCTCCAATCAATGGTTCTGCCTCCATAGGTACTGAAGTAATCCACTACTTGATCGTCCAAACCAAAAACGAATGTCCTAATCCAGGGACCAACAACAAACCAAAAAATGACGATTGATAGAAGATAGATATAATTTTTATTATTAAGAAAAATTGCAACCAAGACATATAAAGCTGTTCCAATAATTGTGTAACTGGTAAACAATTTACTGGCTAAATCGCTTGTCCAACCCTGATTAGTTAAAATAGAGACAAATATACCAAAAAAATTTAGACCAGCAGCTACACAAACGGCGAGTCTTAGTCCCCCAACATGTCTTTTTCTTTCAATTTCTGTATTATCCATAATGCCAATCCATTCATTTTATGAACTTATTATAGAAAATAAAAAATATTTTTAACAATAAAAAATTAAAGTAAGACCGCAGGTAGTGACTTACTCGAACTCTTATCAATTAAATAAATAATTTTTTTGTTTTAATTGGTTTGGCGGACAGGATGGGATTCGAACCCACGGAGGAGTTTCCCCCTCACTCCCTTAGCAGGGGAGCGCCTTAAACCACTCGGCCACCTGTCCACTTAAAGGGTTACAATGCTATTCGTTTCTATTCAAGGATAAAAAGCTTCCTTTCTGGCATTTAATTTTTATTTGTGGCCTTTGTTACAGCGCCGCGTTATCAATATAGGAATGTACAAAATTCTTTTGTTTTCATCTGTCTTTCTGACTCTAGACCAACTGTCTAAATGGTTTGTAGTTTTCTATTTGGAATTAGAGCAAAAGCGTTATCTAAATCTTAACAATCAGTTTATGAATTTCTACATGGCGTGGAATAAGGGTATAAATTTCGGCCTATTTGAAGGTGACAGTGCTGTCCAAGTGTACTTTTTGACCGGGATTTCGATTGTTATCTCTATGGTGTTTTTTATCTGGTTGAGAAATTCGATGAGTCTTCTAATGCAAATACTAGCTTCTTTAGTTATTGGAGGTGCCTTGGGTAATGCGATAGATAGACTTTTATATGGAGCGGTTGCTGATTTCATAAATGTTACATGTTGTGGATTTAGAAACCCTTATTCTTTTAATCTAGCTGATATATTTATTTTTATCGGGCTGATAGGTTTACTTATTTTCAAATTTGATGAGAAACAAAACTAGTAAGGTTGCCGAATCTTCTTTGATGTACTATCAATAGTATGCTATTTTTAGCGCACACTAAATATTGTGGATAATAAAATATGAACCTGGAGAACATTGGGTTATCTTCTAAAAATTTGGAGCCAAGTCGGATAAGGCAGCTCGATTTACACACTAGCAAACAAATTGCAGCTGGTGAAGTTATTGAAAGGCCTAGTTCAGCTTTAAAGGAGTTAGTAGAGAACTCAATAGACGCCGGTGCAAACTCAATAGACATAGTCTATGCAAATGGTGGGAAGTCTTTTTTAAGTGTTAAAGACAATGGGCATGGGATCAATAAAGAGGATTTGTCACTGGCCTTGTCAAGGCACGCAACCTCCAAAATAAGTACAATCTGTGATCTAGCAAATATCAATAGCCTTGGCTTTAGAGGAGAGGCGCTTGCGTCTATCGGTTCAGTCTCTGAATTAACAATAAAATCGAAGTTTGTAGCAGCAGGTGAGACATTTGAAATTTCTAGTAATCATGGAGTAGTAAAGGAGGTTAAGCCTTCCCAGAATCTTGAGGGTACGCTTATAGAGATCAAAAACCTGTTTCAATCTATCCCTGCCAGATTGAAGTTTTTAAAAACAGATAGAGCAGAAGGGATTTCAATTTTAGAGGTTGTTAAGAAATTATCATTATCAAACCCAGAGATAAGTTTTAAGCTCTTCGAAATTAAAGATGAAGGAAATCCAAGAGAAATTCTACGACTGGATAGTTCCAAAGGCTCTAACAGTTTGGGCTTAAGAATAAAGGGGGTGCTTAAAAATGCGTTCATGGAAAATTCCCATCAAGTGGATTATGAGAGTGATAGAGTAAAAATTTCTGGGTATATCAGTTCTCCCACTTTTATTTGCGGTAACGCTAATAATTGCTATTTTTTTGTGAATGGCCGGTTTGTAAAAGATAGATCCTTGCTTAGTTTTACAAGAATCGCGTATGGAGATCTATTAGAAAAAAGCGGTTTCCCTACAGCTATCCTTTTTCTCAATGTTCCAAGTGAAGAAGTAGATGTAAATGTCCACCCTTCAAAAATGGAAATCAAGTTCAAAAAGCTTGATCTTATTAGACGGAACCTAAAAATGGCAGTGCGCAAAAGTCTCAATATTGAGAGGTTTAATACAAGAACTCATTTGAGCAAGCAGGCCTATGCTTATTTCAGAAAAAATCCAAGCTTTAAAAATTATCAGAAAACTGATTTTTCAGGTAACAAAACTCAAAGCCTTGACCTTCGAGTTGAAGAAAACACAGGTACGAAAATTAATCAAAAAGATGATATTACTTTTGTGAATCAACTGGCTCAAAACCTTGAAAATAATAGACTAGGCACACCTAAAGCACACTTATTTAAGAATTTTATAGTTGCGCAGAATGATAACGAGTTAGTCATAGTTGATCAGCATGCAGCTCATGAAAGGATATTGTATGAAAGACTTAAGTCACAAAAATACGATCAGGGAATAACAATTCAAGAGTTATTAGTTCCTGAAATAGTAGAATTTACAAGCGTTGAAGTCGATGCAATTATTGAAAAACAAAGCATGATGAAGCAATTGGGTTTAGAGATTGAAAGGTTTGGACCAGCATCAATATGTATAAGAGGAATTCCCGCAGTACTAGGAGATATTTGCCCAAAAACACTGCTTATGGATCTCTTGCAGGATTTAGAAAATCTTAATTCTCTTGAGAGCCTCGAGAATAAAATTGATAAAGTTTTTTCTAGTATGGCGTGTCACGGATCCGTTAGGTCTGGTAGAATACTAAAATATGAGGAAATGGATAAGCTCCTAAGAGAAATGGAAAAGACACCAAATAGTGATCAATGTAATCATGGTAGGCCTACTTACCTAAAGTTGGACTTGCACAAAATAAATAAATTATTTGGTCGTTCGTAATGAGTATTATTGACTTTGTTCTACTTATTGGTTTAGCAGGCGTGCTAGTTTTGACAGTAAGTTTTTTAATATTTTGGCAGTTTAGACTTCCACATGGGAGTGGGGGAGAAAATAGTAAAGCGCTTAGGGAAGCATTGACAGATTTGTCAGCAAACCAGCAGCAGATTGTTGGCAGTATAAAGGTGATTACGGATACACAAACCACTTCGCAGGCAGCTATAATTAAACATGTTGAGAGTCGATTGGAGGAGATACAGAAATCAATATCCTCTTCACTATCGGGAAGCTCTGTAAAGACCGCGCAGACTTTAGGAGAGTTACAGCAGAGATTGCAGACTATAGATAAAGCCCAAACGAATATAGAAAAATTGTCGGGTGAGGTTTTGGGTTTGCAGGAAATTCTATCCAATAAACAGGCCAGGGGTGTTTTTGGTGAAATCCAGCTGAAGGATATTGTTAGCAAAGCTCTTCCGTCAGACGCCTATGATTTTCAATTTACATTATCTAACGGTAAACGGGCTGATTGTATAATTTACCTTCCAGAACCCCAAGGAAACATAGTTATCGATAGCAAATTTCCTCTAGAGGCTTATAACTCTATGATATCAAACTCGAACGAATCTGAAAAAAACAGAAATATTCAACTATTTCAGAGTTCAATAAAAACACATATTAAAGATATTTCTGAAAAATATATTATCGAAGGCGAGACAGCTGATGGAGCAATACTATTTTTACCATCTGAGGCAATTTATGCCGAGTTACACGCAAACTTTTCAAAGTTAGTAAATGAGGGTTTTGAGTCGCGTGTTTGGATTGTTTCGCCTACTACTTTGATGGCTACATTGAATACGATGAGAGCAATATTGAAAGATGAGAGATTGCGTCGTCAAACTAGTCGCATTAGGGCGGAGCTGGACTTGCTTTATAAAGATATGTTGCGCTTAGAAGGACGCATCATTAATTTGGATAAACATTTCAATCTTGCATCAAAAGACGTTGACGAAATAAAAGTTTCAGCAAAAAAAGCATCAAAACGAGTATTTAATATAGAACGTTTTGAATTCGAAGAATTATCACAAACTGACACTAGAGATAAACGAGAATCAGGCGAGGTCAAAAAGATAGTAGATGATCAAGGATCAAAAAAAATAAAATTAATCTAAAAAAATAGGAGCAAAAAAATGAAAAAAATAATGTTATGGGGAATTTTTTTTACCATTTTATTTTTACCTAATTGCGGTACCGTCGGAGGAGCAATAAGTGGTTTGGGTGCAGATCTTGATATGGTAGGAGGAGCCATTGCAGGCTATTAAAGCTTAAGCGAAGTGATCGATTTGCTATAAATGCATGAATGGTATGCATCTTGTGCTATTCAAAATCACAAAATTTTCCCTTATATCTAATGAAATTAAAGGAAGTTACCATGAGCAATAAAACCAAAGGTTATCAATCACTAACATCGCAAGCTATGAAAGCTGAGATGCTCGAGCAAGATGTGGAGCTGACACTTGCTAGAAATTGGCATCAAAGAGGTTGTGAAAAATCGTTACATAGACTAGTTAATGCTTACATGAGGTTGGCTGTATCTATGGCATCAAAATATGTGAAATACGGTATAGATACCAATGAGCTCATCCAAGAGGCTGGTATTGGGCTGATGAAAGCAGCTGAAAAGTTTGATCCTGAAAGAGGAGTTCGATTTTCGACGTATGCAACTTGGTGGATAAAAGCATCTATACAAGATTTTGTGCTTAGAAATTGGTCATTGGTGAGAACTGGTTCGACGGCCTCACAGAAAAGCCTTTTCTTTAACTTAAAGAGAGTGCGGTCTCAGCTAGAACGCGAGTTTGATAGCTCCGGGGCTTTTGTAGATTATGGATCGTTAAACAAAATGGTTGCAGAGAAAATGGGAGTATCTCTCAAAGATGTCGAAATGATGGAGACAAGGTTATCTGGTGGTGATTTTTCTCTTAATTCACTTCAACAGGGAGACGAAGGTAGAGAATGGATCGAAACGATCGAGGACGAAAATTCATATGGAGCCTCTAAAGTAGAAAAAAATAAGGATGATGGAACAGTACGGTCTTGGATAAAGGACGCAATAGAAACCCTGAATGAACGGGAAAAGACCATTGTGGTAGAAAGAAAACTTCGTGACAAACCAAGAACATTAGACTCCATCGGGGGAGAGCTAGGAGTTTCTAAAGAGAGGGTGAGACAACTAGAAGCCGAGGCTCTTAAAAAGCTTAGAAAGCATTTTGAGAACCACATAGGTGTAAGGTCATCATCAATTATTTAGCCACAAAAGATTGAATACTAAACATTTTCCGCTTACCTTAGATGAAATTGTCTAAAAAGCGAGAATATGGAAAAAATATTAATAATCATATCTGGAGGAATAGCTGCTTACAAGTCGTTAGAATTGATACGACTATTTAAGAAGGCAGGTAAGCAGGTAAAATGTGTAGCTACCGAAAGCGCTATGACTTTTATCACTTCTGCCTCAGTTGAATACCTATCCGGAAATTCGCTCAGGACAACTCTCGAAGATCGTGAGCAGGAAATGAAAATGGGGCACATTGAATTAGCGAGGTGGCCCGATTTAGTTTTGGTAGCTCCAGCAACCGCGAACATTATTTCATCTACAGCTAATGGATTGGCAGCAGATCTTGCCCAAACAATATTGATGGCAACTACGAAGCAGATAATTTTTGCCCCTTCAATGAATGTGAGAATGTGGGAAAACAAATTATTCCAAAAAAATATTGATGTTCTTAGATCAAATGGTTTTAAATTTATAGGTCCTACTGAGGGTATAATGGCCTGTGGTGAGTATGGAATGGGTCGAATGATGGAACCACAACAAATAATTCAATCATTAATTTAGAAGTAATATATGTGTTGAAATCAAAAAAAATACTGGTCACTGCTGGTCCCACGTATGAATATTTTGATGATATTAGATTCATTGGAAACAAGAGTTCTGGTAAGCAAGGGGCAGAAATTGCTAAGTGCCTACAGGAGCTTGAAGCGGACGTTACACTGGTGGTAGGCCCAGTAAATATAGAGCTATCTGCGTTTAGTAGGGTGATTAGAGTGGAGACGGCTATGGAAATGAATGAAGCTGTTACTAAAGAGGGCCCATTTGATATCGCAATATGTGCCGCAGCAGTTAGTGATTGGCGCCCAAAAGAGAAGGCGAAAACAAAAATAAAAAAAACACCGACGGGTAAGCCACCATTTTTAGAATTGATAGAAAACCCAGATATTTTAAAAAACATATGTATAGGTAAAAATAAGCCCAATCTAGTTATCGGATTCGCGGCTGAAACCGATGATTTGTTAGCTAACGCAAGATCTAAGTTGAAAAATAAAGGATGTGATTGGATTATAGCTAATAAAGTTAATGCAGAGAGTCACAACATGGGTGGTGAGGATAATGAAGTTGTTATTATTAAGAAAAATGAAGAAATTAAATTGGCCAGACAGAGTAAAAAAAGCATAGCAAAGCTTATTTGTAAAAGAATAGTGGAAGAAATATCACCCTGAAATTTTTATTTTGCTTTCGGTGTCAGTGTCAGACTTCTATGTTTAGTGAACAAAGTTTTAAGTGCGCAAAGTTTTTTGGGAATTTATTAATGCAAGATCAACTAGATAACGATTATTTTGAACGATATAAGCGACATATCTTAATCAAGAATATTGGTGGCCAAGGTCAGAAAAAATTGGTGCAAGCTAAGGTACTTCTTGTTGGACTAGGAGGAATCGGTTCCACTGCGCTACAGCATTTAGCAGCTGCAGGAATTGGTAAAATTGGCTTGGTTGATCAAGATAATGTTGCATTATCTAATTTACAAAGACAGACAATTTATACCTATGAAGATATTGGAAGAAAGAAGGTTAGTGTTGCAGCAAATTTTGTTAAAAAATTGAATAAAAATGTAAATATAAGTGAGTATGACTTCTTTTTAAGCGAGAATGATTCTACAAGTATCATTAGTGAATATGATATAGTTTTGGATGGTACCGACAATTTTGAGTCAAGAGAACTTATTAATGAGCACTGCGTTAAGCTACGAAAACCTTTAATATTTGGTGGTGTGTCCGGTTGGGAAGGCCTAGTGAGTTTGTTCGTTTATAAAAATAGCGCATGCTTTGCTTGTGTTTTTACAAATTCTAAGAAAAGACCTGCTTTTTTTGACTGTAGCTCAGAGGGCGTTTTGGGGGTAACCACCTCTTTGATAGGAACTTTAATGGTAGCAGAGACAATTAAGCTCATATGCGACACGGGGCAACTACTTACGAATAAGCTTCTCATTTGTGATGCGCTTAATGGGATGACAGAGATTTTAAATATACAGAAAAATGAAAAGTGCTGTGTGTGTCAGCCCATCAATTGTTTATAGCATGCTTGGCACTATTTGATCAGGAGGACGGTGACCATCCAAATATGTCTTTATGTTGATTATTACTTTTTCACCCATCTCTATTCTGCCTTCCAATGTCGAAGAACCCATATGAGGTAAAAGGAATACGTTCTTCAAACTTTTAAAGTCAGATCCAATAACTTCTTCGCTATCGTAAACATCAAGTCCAGCTCCTCCTAATCGACCATTTTTCAATTGTTTAACGAGAGCTTTCTGATCTATGATCTCTCCTCTGGAGATATTTACTAAATAAGCGCTGTGCTTCATTTTTCCAAGGCATTTTGCATTCAGCAAATACAAGGAAGATGGATTAAGTGAAGCGCTAACAACTAAAATATCAACAGCAGCCAGCATATCTTCTAAATTTTCCCAGTATGTTGCTGATAAGCTTTTCTCAATGTTTTCGTGGAGGCGTCTTCTGTTATGGTAGCTAATATCCAGATCAAAAGCTTTCGCCCGCTTGGCAATTGCTTGGCCAATCCTACCCATTCCTAAAATCCCTAGTTTTTTTCCCGTGATCCTCATCCCTATCATCGCGGATGGGCTCCAACCTTTCCAGTTGCCGGACTGCATCTCTTCATGACCTTCTCTTAACTTTCTGGGGATTGCCAAAATAAGAGCCATTGTCATATCAGCGGTGTCGGTGGTTAAAACACTTGGAGTATTTGTAACAATTATCCCTCTTTGTAAAGCTGTTTTTATATCTATATGATCATAGCCCGCCCCATAGTTTGCAATCAGCTTCAGGCTAGAACTTGCTGCGCTTAAAATGCTAGCATCTATCTTATCACCAATAGTAGGAACAAGAATGTCAGCTTCTTTGACTGCTGACAACAGTTCCTGTCTACTTATAGGGTATTCCGCATTTGAGAGACTAACATTAAATAACTCCATCATTCTTTTTTCGACCCGGTCTTGCAACCTTCTCGTAATTATTACTTTAGGTTTTTTCATTGCTATTGATTATACGATCTTTTTTGGTATTTCTTTATTATGTTCACAACAAGTAATAGAGATATATTATCCAATATCAAACTGTTTTCAAAAGTATTTGTTTTAGCAGCCATAATTAATTTATCTCTCAATGTTAATGGTTTATCCGCTAGCAATACTCCAGTTATAAGTAAAAAAACAGGCCTACCAATTCCTAGATTTGTATCGTTAAAGAGCAATACAGTAAATCTAAGAAGAGGGCCAAGCAAAGATTATAAAATTGACTGGGTTTACAAGAGAAAACATTTACCCCTTATGATTGTCAGTGAATTTAATCACTGGAGAAAAGTAACTGATTTTGAAGGTTATTCCGGTTGGGTCTACAAAGACCTACTTTCTGGCTCACGATATATTATTGTAAAAAAGGATGAAACTCTTTTGAGAAACAAAGCCAGTTTTGATTCTCTAGGTAAGGCAATTTTAAAAAGAGAGGTAATAGGAAGGTTAATCGATTGTAAGGGTTTATGGTGTTTTATTCGAATTAAGAATATGCGTGGTTATGTTTTTGCAGAGCATATATGGGGGGTCAATATTGATTAGAAAATTATGATTTAGGGAAGAAATCGATAGCCTTTTCCTCGAACGGTCTTTAGATGCTTTGGGTTTGTTGGGTCGGGCTCTATTTTTTTTCGTAGCCTGGTAATTTGCACATCGACATTCCTTTTGTTGAGATCATGTTTTCCCTGACTAAGATCTAGATTGTTAATAACCATTTCTCTACTAATTGTTTTTGCAGGATTAAGTGCAAAAAAATTTAAAAGACTAATCTCCAGATTTGTGAGTTTTATTAAATGGTTGTCTTGATAAAGTTCTAATCGTTGCAAGTCGAAGACTTTACTGCCAATTTCAACTCGTTTTCCAGATTTGTATGGGTTTTGACTGTTATTTCTTATCAATAATCGTTCCAATCGAAGCAAGAGCTCTTTAGGCTCAAAGGGTTTAGACAGATAATCATCAGCACCTATTTCCAGACCTGAAATTTTGTCCCTAGACTCTCCTTTTGCGGAGAGAAAAATAGCTGGGACATTCTTTTTGTTTCTAATACTGCCCAACAATTCAAGACCACTTTCTCCTGGCATCATTATGTCTAGTATTAGTAAATCAAATTCAAAGTAATTTAAAAGACATCGAGCCTCAGCAGAATTTCGAGCACTAGATATTAGAAACTTATTTTTGCTCAAATATGTACTTAGTAGAGATAAAATGCGCTCATCATCATCTACAAGTAACAAATGTGCTTTGCTTTCAGACAAGATAACCCTCTTTAAAATTGTCTGGAGTGTCTTTATCTTTTTATCATTATCACTATAATATATCTAATGAATAAAAAAGTTTAGAGGATTTCAGAATGAAATTCTGGATTAATAAAAAAAATTTCGGTATGCAAAGTTAGGTAAAATAGTGAGGTAAATTTTTATGGTTGATTCTTATGAAAATTTAAAGGGAAAAATATGGCTTGACGGAGAGTTAGTCGAATGGAAGGATGCCAAATTCCATTTGCTTACTCACGCTCTTCACTATGGTTCCTCTGTGTTTGAAGGCGAAAGAGCATATGGTGGAAAAATTTACAAAAGTTACGAGCACTCTACAAGGCTTAGAAAATCTGCAGAGTATGTTGATATGGAAGTACCTTTCAGTTCTGAAGAACTCGAAATAGCCAAAAGACAAGTTCTCGATGCAAATAGACAAAAAGATGCCTATGTGCGAGCTGTTGCTTGGCGAGGTTCTGGCCCAGATATGGGCGTTGCATCTTCTAGAAACCCCGTTAGAGTTGCAGTTGCGTCTTGGGAATGGGGAGCTTACTATGGGGACGCAAAAATGAAAGGTGCTAAGTTAGATATTTCAGACTGGAAAAGGCCAAGTCCAGAGACCATACCTTGCTTCGCAAAAGCATCTGGACTCTATATGATCTGCACAATGTCTAAGCATGCAGCGGAGGCTAAAGGGTGTTCTGACTCCTTAATGTTAGACTATAGAGGTTACGTTGCAGAGGCTACGGGAGCGAATATTTTCTTTGTAAAGGACAATAAAGTACACACTCCTAAACCAGACTGTTTTTTAAATGGAATTACTAGACAAACAGTTATTGGAATCCTTGAAAAGGTGGGGGTTGAAGTTGTAGAGAGACATGTCGAACTCTCTGAGTTGGAGGGTTTTGAGCAATGTTGGTTGACTGGGACAGCAGCTGAGGTAACACCAGTGGGGCAAATAGATCAATTTAATTTCGAGGTCGGTGAATTAGCCAAGCAGGTTGCTAAGGAATACGAAAAAGAAGTAAGATCTTAGGAGAAAGTTACTCCAGTTGGAAAATTGAATTGAGAAAAATTATAATTGATACGGATCCAGGTCAAGATGATGCGTTAGCACTGATGACTGCTTTTGGTGCAAGGAAAGAGTTAAATATCTTGGGAGTTACTTGTGTGGCTGGAAATGTGCCCCTGGAATTGACGTCCGTCAATGCACTGAAAATATGCGAACTAAGCGGTGCTTTTAATGTGCCAGTTTTTAAAGGTAGCTCGGCTCCACTGAAGAGAAAATTAATAACTGCTGAGCATGTGCATGGAAAAACAGGACTAGATGGGACTGATTTATCAGTAAAAAAAAAAGAACTCGAGGTGACAGGTGCAGTGGATTTTATAATTGAGTGCACAGAAAAATATAGAGATGAAAAGATTACTATTTGTGCTCTTGGCCCGCTGACAAACATAGCGAAAGTGCTTGAAAAAAATTCTAGATTTACTGATTCCATAGAAGAAATTGTGTTGATGGGAGGGGGTTTTTTTGAAGGCGGAAATATTACTCCTGCTGCAGAATTCAATATATATGTGGATCCAGAGGCAGCAAAAATAGTGTTGCAAAGTGGAGTGAAGATAACAATGCTTCCTCTAGACGTTACACATAAAACGCTGGTCCAAAGAAATTTTCTTAACAAATTGCATGAGTCTGGAAAGAATAGCGCTATACAATCCGCAAAGCTTTTAGATTTTTTTGAGAGATATGATATAGAAAAATATGGAAGCCAAGGTGGTCCTTTACATGATCCTAATGTCATAGTGTATTTACTTAATCCAGAAATATACAGTGGAAAGCTAGTAAATGTTGAGATTGAGGTCGAATCAGAATTAACAAGGGGCATGACAGTTGTGGATTGGTGGAACGTAACAAACCGAGAACCGAATGCGTATTACATTACCGAAGTAAAGGAGAATGAATTCTTTGAAACTGTGTTGAATAAGGTTCTTAATTTAGAAATATAAATTCGATGACATACAGACCAAAGGAGAAAAAGCTGAAAATTACAGAGAGAGAAAAAGGATTTAAGCCTAAAAAAAACGATCAGAGATCTACTAAAGATCTACTTAGCTATATAACAAAAACTTTAAGTAACAACAAAGCTGCCGATATCACTGAAATTCAGGTAGATCAAAGCTTTTCTGAATTTGATAGAATAATAATCGCTTCAGGTTCTTCTAATAGACAAGTCATTTCTTTAGCCGAGAAGGTACAGGAAGGCGTTAAAGGTTTGTTTCGCATTAACTGCAAAATAGAGGGAAAGGAAAATGCGGATTGGGTTCTGTTAGACTTTGGAGCTGTGATCGTTCACATTTTTAAACCGGAGGTAAGAGAGTATTACCAGATAGAAAAAATGTGGAAAGGGCATCTCACCGAAATCTCGAGTTAGTTTTATAAAAATGAAAATAATTATAGTTGCTCATGGTAAGATCAAAAAGGGACCTGAATTTGAACTAATATCTGACTATGTGACACGGTTTAACAAACAATTTAATAAAGATTTTTTAAATTCTATAGAGATCTCAGAGTCAACTGAATTCGAAAGAGAATTTAATAATAAAGTATTGAAAATGTTGGATAGTCATCAATCAACGGTTTTGCTTGATAAAAGTGGCGAACATCTTGACTCAGAAGGGTTTGCAAAATTGTTGAATACTTTTTCGGAGAAGGGTATTAGTCAGATTTGTTTTATCATTGGAGGGTCAGAGGGATTTCCAAAACAACTCACCTCAAAAGCAAAAAAAATTCTGGCAGTTTCTAAGTTAGTCTTTCCTCATAAAATTGTTAGACTTCTCCTGGTCGAACAGCTTTACAGAGCAAAATGTATCATAAATCGACATCCTTACCATAAGGCTTGAGGTTTTTTAATGTACAAGGTAAAAAAGAAATCTGCAGTTTTATGTATTCTAGATGGCTTTGGACTCAGAGAAAAGAAATCGGGAAATGCAGTAGCCCTGGCAAAAACGCCGAACTTAGACCGGCTGTTTAAAAATTATCCAAACAGTACTTTAACTACATTCGGGAAGACAGTTGGTTTGCCAGACAATCAAATGGGAAATTCTGAAGTTGGACACCTGCATATAGGTGCTGGTCGAATTGTCCAAAGTATGTTGCCAAGGATAGATGAAGCGATAGCTAATGGAGCATTAATTTCTAATAGTGGTTTATTAAAAGTACTATCAGATACAAAACTGAGTGGAGGGGATGTTCATGTTGCGGGACTGATCTCTGATGGTGGTGTGCATGGACACGGAAAGCACCTTAAAAGTTTGATGCAGATTGCCTCAAAAAAAAGTTTAAAGGTCAACTTGCATTTATTTTCAGATGGTAGAGATGTTCAAACAAAAACTAGTCTTAACGACTTGAGAAAATTGATCTTTGAACTCCCCTCGAATGTAACCATTGCAACACTTATGGGACGATTCTATGCAATGGATAGAGATACTCGCTGGGATAGAACTCAGAAAGCCTATGAAGCTATAGTAAATGGAGTGGGTAAGAATTACAGAGATCCATTTAAAGCTATTCAAGACTCCCACGATAAGGGAGTAACAGATGAATTTATTGAGCCTGTTATATTTGGTGAATACGTCGGCATAAAAGGGATAAACGATAGTCTGATTTTCTGTAATTTTAGAGCTGACCGTGCAAGACAAATCTTACATGCACTGACCGATCAGAATTTTGTAAGTTTCGCACGCCCTAATGAAAAAATGTTTACCAAAGCTGTTGGGATGATTGAGTATAATAACGATTTCAAGCGCAAGTTTAATGTTCTTTTTGAAGCTGAAGAGATAAAAAATGGTCTTGGAGAGTGGGTCAGTCGAAACGGGCTCAAGCAATTTCGAATAGCAGAGACAGAAAAATACCCGCATGTTACTTATTTTTTAAATGGTGGAAGCGAAAACGAATATGAGGGTGAAGAAAGAGTTTTGGTCCCGAGTCCAAAAGTTAAAGGCTATGAACAAAAACCACAAATGTCGGCAAAAGAAGTATGTAATAATCTAATATCTGCTCTAGAAAGAAATTTTTTCGATTTGCTTATTGTGAATTTTGCTAACCCTGACATGGTAGGGCATACGGGGGATTTGAATGCAGCAAAAGAAGCAGTTGAAACTGTGGATGAAATGTTGGGCAAGATATGTAATTGTTTAGATTTGGTTGGTGGGGAGGCACTGATAGTTTCTGATCATGGAAATTGTGAACAAATGTATGTTGCAGACACAAAAAATCCACACACCTACCATACGCTTAACCCTGTTCCTTGCATTTTATATAGTAATAGGGAAAAAGTTAGTATAAGTTCAGGCTCTTTAATAGATATAGCTCCAACAATCTTGGAGTTACTGGGTAAAGACAACCCTAACCAAATGACAGGTAAATCACTTCTGCAGTGGCAGGATTGATTATTTGATTTATCTAATTAACTCAAGTAAAACAACAGAGCAAACTGCGCTGATGTTTTTTTATGCGCAATGATATAGAAAAGAGAAGATTAATAATGTCAAATTCAATAGGTAAGTATCTGGTAATCATTTTATTTCTTTTAAGCTTTTTTACGCTTAATCCCGTCCACTCTAAAGAAAATAAAAAAGAGACCTATGAGCAATTAGATCTTTTTGGTCAAGTTTTTGATCTAATAAAGTCTAAATATGTCGAAGAAGTTAAAAGCAAGGAATTAATAGAAGCAGCAATAAATGGCATGTTGTCTTCCCTCGACCCACACTCAGGCTTTTTAGCACCAAAAAGTTACGATGATATGCAAGTTGATACCAAAGGATCTTTTGGAGGTTTAGGAATTGAAGTTACACAACAAGATGGTTTTGTAAAAGTGGTATCACCGATGGACGACACACCGGCCTATGAAGCAGGGGTGTTAGCTGGCGACTTTATCACATTTGTTGATGACAAGCCCATGCTTGGCCTAACCTTATCTGAAGCCGTAGAAATAATGCGTGGTCCAGTCGGCTCACCTGTTAAGTTAACCATTGTCAGAGAAGGTTTAGAGGATCCAATTGAAGTTTTAGTAACAAGAGATGTAATCAAACTCACAGCGGCAAAGGTAAGAACAGAGAATGATATTTTAATTATGAGAGTAACTACCTTCAATGAACAAACTATTCCAAACCTTGAGAGTGGAATAAAAGAGGCAGTTGAAAAATTAGGTGAAACGGAAGCTAAAGGGTTTGTACTTGATTTGAGAAACAATCCTGGAGGTTTGTTATCTGAGGCCATATCCGTTACAGATCTTTTTTTAGATCAAGGAGAAATTGTTTCGACAAGAGACAGAGAAGGTAAGGGAGAGCGTTATAAAGCTTCCAAAGGTGACATTGCCAAAGGAAAGCCCCTTATTATTCTTATAAATGCGGGTTCAGCATCGGCATCAGAGATTGTTGCTGGAGCTCTTCAGGATCACCGAAGGGCTATTGTCTTGGGAACTAAGAGTTTTGGAAAGGGGTCAGTTCAGTCAGTACTTCCCATGGGCCAAAGCGGCGGTATTAGACTTACTACGGCGAGATATTATACGCCTTCAGGTAGGTCTATTCAGGCACTTGGAGTGACGCCTGATGTTTTCTTAGAGTTCAAAAGAGTGGAGGAGAGCGAAGAAGATAACAGGAAAACGTTCTCAGAAGCTGACCTTGAAGGTGCTCTAAGTAATGATAGCTTAACAGAAGCTGAAAAAGAGATGCTAAGAAAAGAGGAGATGAGTTTTCAAGAAACAAACAAAAGAAGAAATAAGGATAACCAATTAGCTCACGCGATTGATTTGATCGAAGGTCTATCAGTCTATTCCCTAAAAGAATGATTAACACACTACCATATCGTTTGGGCGTTGGTTTAGTAATTATAAATGATCAAGAAAAAATTTTCACGGGACGCCGCCTCGATAGCACTAAGGCATGGCAAATGCCTCAAGGGGGTATTGACGAAAATGAAATTCCTTTGGAAGCAGCCTATCGAGAAATGTTTGAGGAAACAGGTATAGAGAAGTCCAAAGTGGCTCTTCTTAAACAATCTAAGATTTGGTATCGTTATGACCTCCCTAAAGAAATACAAGGTAAGTTTTGGGGAGGAAAATTCAGAGGCCAAAGTCAGAAGTGGTTTTTAGTCCAATTTAATGGGTTTGATGGAGACATAAACATACAAACAAAATACCAAGAGTTTTCAGATTGGAAATGGTCAAAAAAAAGCGATATGCTAGGGTCTATCGTACCCTTCAAAAAATCTCTTTATCAATCTGTTCTTAAAGATTTTGACCTAGATCTTTGAAATTAATCAAGTTGTTCCGATTTTATCAAAGGGAAAAATATTCTATTGGAATAAAATCCAAGCCAACTTGCGTCCTTATAGGTAGACTCGGTACAGTAGTCTATTAGTCTGTAAAAGCTTTTTCTGTCTATTTTAGCAAATAGGTTAGATCTTACGTTTACGTAAGGTTGGGGCTCATTAGTGGACTTTTTGAATAAAATATTGAACTGATCACTTTTCTCTAAATAGGTAGAGTCTCCTATATTAGTTGTAAATTTTAACAGTGCTATTTTTCCTTCGGTAATTATATCAATTTCATTAGCTATAAATGGTACATCTTCTACTGTAATGCCAACTTTCTCAATTGGTGTTACAAGGAAATACTTATCTTTTTCTTTTTTTAAAATATTTGCGAAAAGCCTTATTAGTCTCTCTCGTTTTATCTCTGACTTTTGATAAAACCAACGTCCATTTGAATCTATGTGAATTTCTAGATCACCACAAAAAGGTGGGTTCCATAGGTGAACAGGTGCTGGTTTGCTGCCTTTTATATGTTTTACTATGTTTTTTTCAAAATCACTCGGTTGCATATATCAATTGAAGTTTAAATTTCCTCTTGAAAGTTGATCGATGCGTGTGACGCCCATTAGTTTCATGTCTCTCTCGATCTCGCTTCGGAGATTAGATAGCGCTTTTTCTACTCCCTTTTGTCCAGCGGCTGCAAGCGCATACAAATATAGACGACCTCCAGCGCACGCTTTTGCTCCTACAGATAGAGCTTTGAGCACATGTGTTCCTCTTTGAATACCTCCCTCACAGATAACATCTGTTTTATCGCCAACTGCGTCAACAATTCTTGCTAATTGATCGAATGGCGAAATAGCTCCATCTAACTGTCTGCCACCATGATTTGATACTATTACCCCATCACATCCTATATCTACGGCTTTCTTAGCATCCTCAACACTAACGATTCCCTTTAGAGCAAAAGGCCCATCCCAATTTGATCTCAATTGCTCTGCATCTTTCCAGCTCATGGTTTGGTCTAGCATATTAGAAAAATAAGAGCCAATGGATGTCACTGCACTAGTTCCTTCGTTAACATGGTTCTGAAGGTGAGGAAGTTCAAATGCTGGAGAGGTAAGAAAATTGAATAACCATGAAGGCTTTATCGCGAAGCTAAGCATGCTGTTAAAGTTAAGTTTTGGAGGTATAGTGAATCCTGTTTTCAAGTCTCTTTCTCTATTTCCTCCGGTAATTGTATCCACTGTCAATGCTAATACATCGAATTTAGCTTTTTTTGCTCTGTCAAGCATATAGTCGTTTAAACCTCGGTCCTTATGAAAATAAAACTGAAACATTTTGGGGCAATCTGATATTGACGATATTTCATCAACACTTACTGTGGATAAAGACGATACACCGAACATTGTATTAAGTTTATTTGCAGCTTTAGCTACTGCTCTTTCTCCTTGGTAATGAAAAAGTCTCTGAACAGCTGTTGGAGAGCAATATACTGGCATAGAAATTTTCTTTCCAAATATAGTTGTGGACATGTCAACATCTTTTACAGACCTTAAAACGCTGGGGATCAAAGATACGGAGTTGAAACTCTCAGTATTTCTAGCATATGTGAGCTCATCATCGGCTGCTCCGTCTATATAATCGAAAATAGGCCTCGGCAACCTTCTTTTGGCGAGATTTCTAAAGTCTTTGAAATTGTTACAATTATTCAGGTTCATTTATTGGAATGTTTTTGGTCAGCCTTGTCGAGCTTTGAACCTACGCTGGACTTTGTTTATTACATAAACCTTGCCTCTCCTTTTAACCACTCGGCAGTTTCTATGGCGCTGTTTCAATGATCTCAATGAGTTTCTTACTTTCATTTTTCTCTCCGATCTTGATCTTCTAAAGATTATTCAGAAAAAAACAACCTCTTTTTTTGGTGGGCGTAACTGGGATTGAACCAGTGACCCCTTCGATGTCAACGAAGTGCTCTCCCGCTGAGCTATACGCCCCTATTGTTTTTTCTATATAAAAAGTTTAAGAAGGGTCAAGGTTAAAATTAATTTAACCAGATCTTTTTTATTTATGAGATGAAGCCATTTAACCTTTCATTACCTTTATATCAATCAAATTGCGTGCTATTTAATTCACCCCATAGTGGAAGTATTTACACTGACTCATTTGTGCAATTGACTGATTTATCGTTAAGAACTTTGAGATCATCTGAAGATTTGTTTGTAGACCAGCTTTTTTCTCCTGTAGTTGGTTTAGGATCATTAATGCTCTCAGCAAAATTTCCAAGGGCATTTATTGATCTAAATAGGGATTCTGAAGAGTTGGATCCATTATTAATTGATGATCTTAGTTCATATAAAGATACGCTAAAGGTATCTGCAGGTCTCGGAGTGATACCACGAGTTGTTGCGGACCAAATACCTATATATAGAGAAAGGCTCTCAATCGAGGTTGCGACTGAAAGACTTCAAGTTTTTTACTTCCCGTATCACGACCAGCTAAAATCATTAATAAAACAAACTCAGGCGGCATTCAAAAAAGTTATCCTGCTCGATTGTCACTCCATGCCACGGAGTTCACTCAAGGTTGCTCGGCAAAAAGATCCAGTAGAGGTTGTCCTTGGTGATTGTTTTGGTCGTTCCTGTGAGCACGAAATAGTTGTAGAGCTAAAAAATTTATTAACCGAAGTGGGATTTAAAGTAAGCCTAAATAAGCCTTTCTCAGGCGGATTTATCACGAGAAATTATGCAAGTCCTCCCAATAACATTCATGTGATACAAATTGAAATCTTGCGGTCACTTTATAGCCTTGAAAAACAACAGACCAAAAATAGTGAATTCCTGTCTATTCAAAATAGACTGTTAGGTGCAATTGAACAATTTATTAAGCGCTTTGAGTATTAGCTTCGCGAAACTTCTGTTTTTATCTCTTCATATGCTGCTAAGGGGTCTTTGGCTTGGCAAATGGGTCTTCCTATAACAAGATACGAGGCTCCATTTTTTAAGGCCTCATGAGGAGTCGCAACTCTCTTCTGATCATTAGTTGCAGATTTTGTCAGTCGTATTCCGGGTGTAACAATAATCTTTTTCATACAATGAGGGTTTTTTCTAAGAAATGTCAATTCCTTAGGGCTAGCAATTACGCCGTCTGCTCCTGTTAAGATTGCTTTTTCAGCTCTACTTACAGCTAAATCTTCAATTGCTCCAGGTTTGATCATATTTTGATCTAAATCATCTCTGTCTAAGCTTGTAAGAAACGTTACAGCAAGTATTTTCGTGCTGTGGGCACCTCTTGCTTTCACTGCTGCTCTGACAACCTGTGGGTCACCTTGAACGGTTAGGAAATCAAATTCAGCTTCGCATAACCCGCTGACGGCGTTCTCAATTGTATTTGAGATATCAAATAATTTTAAATCCAAAAAAACATAGAGACCTTTTTTCTTCATTTCCAAAGCAAGCTCCAGACCACCCTTACCAATCAATCCTAATCCAATTTTAAAAAAGTTTGCGTGACCATCCAGCCTTTCAACTATGGAGCGTGCCTTATCACATCGGTCTACGTCTAATGCAACAATGATTTTATCTTTAGCGCTCATTCTAAGGAAAATATCAAGCTAATGGTTGTATATCAAGAATAAGACCACATCTATTAATAGTGCAGAAAAAAAATTGTAGGAAAATGGATTTAGAACGATATACCAATAATTTGAAAGAAACGATGGTTGAGGCAATGGAAAGTGCAAGAGCGCTTGGCCATCAGACGATTACTACTACTCACGTAATGAAGGCAATTTTACTAAATAATAAAAAGCGATTTACTAAGCTTATTGAGTTAGCTGGTGGAGACTTCTTTTCTGTTCTACAAGAAGCAGACAAGCTTTTAATTTCACTGCCAAGAGTTGAGGGACATCAAAACCTATTTATCGATACAAAATTATCCGAAGCAATAAAGAGCTCTGAGAATTTTGCGGACAAGCTTGGTGATAAGTATATCGGATTAGAGTCACTATTTTTAGGCATTGCTCTAGGAAAAAGTGAGCTTGCTAAAAAACTAGCCAATGAAATGAAAAATTTTAATCAGTTGGAAGACATAGTGCTTGCAGATCGAAAAGGAAATAAAATTGAAAGTCAGGCTCACGAGGAAGGTGAGAATATTTTAAATGATTACACTGTAAACCTGACTGACCAAGCTTTTGAAGGCCATATTGATCCTATCATCGGCCGAGATGATGAAATACGTAGAACCATTCAAGTTTTAAGCAGAAGAACAAAAAATAATCCAATATTAATTGGTTTCCCAGGCGTTGGGAAAACAGCTATTGCTGAAGGACTAGCGCTTCGAATAGTTAGGAAAGATGTTCCAGAGGTTTTGTTGGATAAGAAACTGCTCTCTCTCGATATGGGATCTTTGGTTGCTGGTGCAAAGTATAGAGGGGAATTTGAAGAGAGATTGAAAGGCGTTCTTCAAGCAATTGAGAATAGTTCTGGGCAAATTATACTTTTTATTGACGAAGTTCATCTTCTTGTAGGTGCAGGAAAGTCGGAAGGTTCGATGGACGCTTCAAATCTTCTTAAGCCGGCTCTAGCAAGAGGAAGTTTGCGCTGTATAGGAGCGACAACGCTAGATGAACACAGAAAATATATTGAAAAAGATGCGGCTTTAGCAAGAAGGTTTCAGCCTGTAATGGTTAGCCCACCCAGTACAAACGAGTGTTTATCGATTTTAAGAGGTATCAAAGACAAATACGAAGTGCACCACGGGGTTTCAATAAGTGACAGCGCTCTGATAGCAGCAGTGAATATGTCTGATCGTTATATTACTGACAGATTTCTGCCCGATAAAGCTATTGATTTGGTAGACGAGGCTTCTGCCAAGCTTAAAATGGAATTGGGTAGTAAGCCAATAGAATTAGAGGATTTGGAGCGTGAGATCCTCCAAAAAGAAATCGAACGTGAAGCGTTGAAAAAAGAGAATGATTTTGAATCAAGGGCGCGTCTAACTGAACTGATAAATGATCTAAAGGTACTTTCACAAAAATCTAAAAAGCTTTCGGAACAGTGGAATACGGAAATAGTAAATGTTAAAGATCTGAGCTCAAACAAAGAAATGCTTGAAAGATTGAAAACTGAGCTGGAAGAAACGAAAAGAAATGGTAACCTTGAACGTGCTGGTGAGTTGACTTACTCTGAAATCCCTAAACTAGAAATGGCTATTAGAGAGGCTGAAAGAAGATCGCTTAATGCTAAACAAATTAATCCTGAAAGAGTATCAGAGGATCACATAGCAAATGTAGTGGCAAAATGGTCAGGTATACCGGTCGAAAAGCTACTGGGAAATGAAAAGTCCCAATTAATGGAAATGGAGGTATTGCTTTCACAAAGCGTCATTGGTCAAAAAGAAGCAGTGGAGAGCGTTTCAAAAGCGATCAGGCGCGCGAAAGCTGGCCTTTCTGATTTAAAAAAACCGCTTGCGTCTTTTCTGTTTTTAGGACCGACTGGCGTAGGAAAGACAGAACTAAGTAAAACATTATCTGAATTTCTATTTCAGGATAATGAGGCGATGACAAGGATAGATATGTCTGAATATATGGAAAAGCATTCGGTATCCCGTCTCATTGGTTCTCCA
>CACHJY010000005.1:0-17500 GCA_902580265.1 uncultured Alphaproteobacteria bacterium | reverse complement strand
TCAGACGGAAAGACCCCGTGCACCTTTACTATAGCTTCACATTGGCATTAGATTAGTCATGTGCAGGATAGGTGGTAGGCTTTGAAGCAGGAACGCTAGTTTTTGTGGAGCCACCCTTGAGATACCACTCTTGTCTGATTTGATGTCTAACCGCGATCCGTTATCCGGATCCGGGACCGTGTGTGGTGGGTAGTTTGACTGGGGCGGTCGCCTCCTAAAGAGTAACGGAGGCGCGCAATGGTGGGCTCAGGTTGGTCGGAAATCAACCGTAGAGTGCAATGGCAGAAGCCCGCTTGACTGCGAGACTGACAAGTCGAGCAGAGACGAAAGTCGGCCATAGTGATCCGGTGGTCCCGCGTGGAAGGGCCATCGCTCAACGGATAAAAGGTACGCCGGGGATAACAGGCTGATACTGCCCAAGAGTCCATATCGACGGCAGTGTTTGGCACCTCGATGTCGGCTCATCACATCCTGGGGCTGGAGCAGGTCCCAAGGGTTCGGCTGTTCGCCGATTAAAGTGGTACGTGAGCTGGGTTTAGAACGTCGTGAGACAGTTCGGTCCCTATCTGCCGTGGGTGTTGGAGACTTGAGAGGAGCTGCCCCTAGTACGAGAGGACCGGGGTGGACGCACCACTGGTGGACCTGTTGTCGTGCCAACGGCAGTGCAGGGTAGCTATGTGCGGACAGGATAACCGCTGAAAGCATCTAAGCGGGAAGCCCCCCTCAAAACAAGGTCTCCCTTGAGGGTAGTGGTAGACCACCACTTCGATAGGCCAGAGATGTAAGCGTAGTAATGCGTTCAGTTGACTGGTACTAATAACCCGATAGGCTTGATACGATCTAGTAGAAGGTATCAGAAATTTTTAGTGTATTTTCTAGTTGGGTCTTTTTAAATTTGGTGGTTATAGCGCGAGTGAAACACTCGATTCCATCCCGAACTCGACCGTTAAGCACCGTTGCGCCGATGGTACTGCATCTTAAGATGTGGGAGAGTAGGTAACCGCCAATTTTAAGAAGACCCAAACATTTTTGTCGCGGGGTGGAGCAGCCCGGTAGCTCATCAGGCTCATAACCTGAAGGTCGTAGGTTCAAATCCTACCCCCGCAACCAACACATTTATAAGCTCATCAATTTAGCGCTGATAATTCAATGTTGAGGGACTCAGCGCTCTCAAACCAATTTATTAAAAAAGTTCTCAAAATCTTCAGGTGTATCAGCATCTGTAACAACCCATGGATCATCCATCTCTAGTATATTAATAGCAGCTGGATGCTCGCTAAATAAGGCTCGTCCGCCTACATCTCCTTCAAGGTTTGATAGATCCTGGAAAAAGGACCTACCCCATATTATAGGGTTGCCTTTTTGGCCTTTAAAAGAAGGTATGGTTATTTTTGATTTCCTATTATTAGTCATAAGATGCTCTTCGATAATTCTGTTAATGTGGCTCGACTTTATACCTGGTAAGTCGCCTAACATTATTAAAATATCACTATATGTAGCATCCAAATTATTAATAGCTGCCTTTAAGGAACTTGCTTGGCCCTCTTCCCATATAGGATTTAAAATTAGATTAATGTCTAAATCTTTTATAACAGCCGCTACTTTATCGGACTGATAACCAAGAACTATAGAGCAGGTGTCAAGGTCACTTTTTAGCATTTCGATAGCTGTATTTCTAATTAAAGGAGCGTCACCAATATTCTTAAGTAGTTTATTATCCTTACCCATTCTGGTAGAATTTCCTGCAGCTAAAATAACACCCATTACCTTTTTTTCTTTTTTGTTCACGCTTTTAGCTAAGGCTCTAGGTAACGGACGGGATGCAATTTCCATTAAAAGGCCACCAGCCCCCATGTCCGCTAGTTCTTCTTTGTTAATAGGAATATCTGCCATCAATAATTGTAAAACCCAGTCAAAGCCATTTAATTTTGGTGATCTTGCACATCCAGGCATACCTATTATTGTAGTGTTGCCAACTTTACCGATTAAAAGTAGATTTCCTGGGTCTACAGCTAGTCCATACTGAATTATTTCACCTCCTTCAGACAAGATTGCTTTTGGAATATAATCGGACCGATCAGTTATGGCTGAAGCACCACTTATTAGCACTACCTCTGGACCATTATCGACAGAAGATCTAATTTCGGTACGAAGTGTGTTATAATCATGACTAATCAACTTTTCTTCATTAAGTGAGCACCCTAAAGATTCTAAACGAGCTTTTGTTACATTTGATGTAGCTGTAAAGATGGATTTTTTTTGCCATTCAAAGCATGTCTGGATTAAGGTTACGTCTTTTTTCTTCAAACTGTAAACTTTAAAAAGGTCATCTTTAGCAAGTATCTTAATAACTTGGTCCACATATTTTTTTTGTATGAAAAAAGGTATAATTTTGAGGGTAGCAATTAAGTCATTTTTCGCTAGAAGCTGATTATGTTCAACTATTGAGAAAGCAATACTCTCATCTACAAGGTTCACTTCCTTTATAAAACCTCTTTCATACCTCACCAGACAAAGGGACTGACTTTTGAAGTTAACTCTACCTGTTGATGCTTTCTCTGCATATATATGATTTTTATCGATGGCAGAACTTATGGCTTCGGCTGCTTCATCCTCGTGTATATCACCCTCTTCTGGAACTGCACATAATATGGTCTGTACATTCCCCTTTTTAAAATAAGCTACAATTTCGTTGGTTATAAAAGTACCTTTCGAAATTGTTTTATCAGGTAAGTTATAGCTCTGTGCCAAGACCAAGCCTGTGCTTTCTAGTGGACCTAAACTTTGTATCTTCATTTTAGCTTCCGCCGCGCCAGTCTTTTATCAGTTCAGCCAAAATCGAAACAGCAATTTCTGCTGGCGTTTTAGCGTTTATATCTAGCCCAGCTGGTCCGTGAATTCGGTCAAACTGTTGTTCAGTTATTTCACTGTTTAGTAGTCTATTTTTCCTTGCTGCATGCGTTTTCTTGCTACCTAGGCAACATATTGAAAATAGAGGGCTTGCTAAGGCTATTTGTAAAGCGGGATCATCGATTTTTGGATCATGTGTTAAGGTAACCAAGCAGTCCTTGTTGCTTAATTTCAATTTTTTAAGTGCTTCATCAGGCCAATCATTACTGACCTCAATCTCTGGAAAACGTTCACTAGTACCGAAATGACTTCGGGGATCAATTAACACAATATCAAACCCCACTTCCTTAGCCATTGGGATCAAGTGTTGGCTTATGTGTACAGCTCCCACAATTAACAGACGAGGCTTCGCAGTTACTTTAATATTAAAAACATTTTCACTTAAAGCAGTTTTACCGTCAATAATTGAAATGCTACCTTTTTCAATATTACATTCAAGTATAGTGCTTTCTCGGCTATTTCGCACATTGCGCAGTTTTTGAAAAAGCCCGTCCTCTATTCTATATCGAGGACAAACAAATACAGATATTTTACCCCCACAAGACAGACCAACTGACCAAGCATCTTCATCGGCCACGCCAAATTCCATCAACTCAGTTTTATTTTCTTTCATTATTTGTTTTGAGCCAACTATGACCGCTCCTTCCACACATCCGCCGGAAACAGAACCTACTAAGTGCCCATCTTCCCGTATCAACATCATGCTTCCTGGTTGCCTCGGGGAAGAACCCCAAGTCTTTAATACAATAGCCAAAGCCATCTCAGTACCTTTAATTTCCCACTTAGAGGCCTCATCAAAAATTTCAAAATCAATTTCTACGGTAATCACTTAAACTAACTCCTTGCTCTGAGGTTCAATTTTATTATGCCAAGTAAAAATATCATTATGTTCTTTTACTAAATTTTTACTAATTGAAGAAGTCAGGTTTTTCATACTCTCAACAGAGTGTATTGGTAAAAATGCATCTACATTAAGTAAAATTCTTTTTATTGAGATTGATTTTGGTAGGAAGTCCGTAAATCTAAGCAATGGATTTAACCAAACTAATTTGTAACAACTCTTTTGAAGCCTTTCCATCTGGTTAAATAAGTCAGTACTATGATCGCGGTCAAGTCCATCGGTTATTAAAAAAATAATCGAATTTGAGCTCGATACTCTTCTAACCCAATTCTTATTAAACGTGAAAATACTATCTCTTATTCTAGTTCCTCCAGCCCAGTCATTAGTTGCCTTTGATATCTCCTTTAAAGCAACATCAATATCTTTGTTTTTCATCTGAAAAGAAATATTTGTTAATTTTGTGCCAAAAAGAAAAGCATGCACTTTCTTGTGTTTCTGCATTAAATTATGGACGAAATGTATCATCATCCTTGAGTAGTTTTCCATTGACCCTGAAATGTCTAATAGAACGATAACCGGTCGACTGATCTCTTTTTTCTTAACCAATTTCGGAATTACAGATCCAAAATTTCTTTTAGCTCTTCTTAAACTTTCTCTTGCAGAGACTTCTTGCCCTAAATAGCTATTTTCAGAGCGTCTAAATGGCCGTTTTGGTATTTTTATTAGCAGCTCTTTGATTGACTGACTGGCTATTTGAAGTTCTTCTTTAGACATCATCTCAAAATCTTTTTCTTTAAACATTTGGGTGTCTGATGCTGTGCCACTTGTATCTATAAGCAAGGTTTCTTCCTCAACTACCCGTGGTTTTGATTTTTCAGGGTTTGTAAGCGTGTCCTGAATTCTTTTAGCAAGCTCTTCTTTTTCTTCTTCAGCATTTTGAATACGTATTTGAGGCAATAATAAATCTCTCATACGATCTCTGAATCTTGGATTTTGCCAAAATAGGGAAAAAGCTTGCGCAAAAATTTTCATGTCTTCTGGTCTCTTGATAAAACAAGTTTGCAATGCATAGAAAAATGACTTTTTATTTTTTATGCCTACTAACTTTATAGACTCTATGGCCTCCAAAATGGAGTCAGAACCGATTGAAACTCCAGAAGCTCTTAATAGGCGAGCAAAAAAGACAATGTTTTTGTCTAGCTTAGGTGTAATCTCTAATTTCTTCAAAGTTATTTGCCCTTTTACTTCTCTGCATTTAAGTTGTTCAGCATGATTTCATCTAATATTTTTCCAGCTTCTGATCCCTGAATACGTGAAATATCATCTTGGTATTTTAATAATACTCCCATTGTAGAGTCCACTGTTTGAGGGTCTAATGCCACACAATTTAACTCTACTAAGGCTTGAGCCCAATCGATTGTCTCTGCTATTCCTGGAGCCTTGTAAAGATTTTTTTCTCTTAATGATTGGACGAATAATACCACTTGCTTTTGAAGGTCCAAGCCAGCTTCTGGAACTCTCATCGAGATTATTTCCAGCTCAGTTCCTCTGTTTGGAAAGCCAACCCAGTGGTAAAAGCATCGCCTTTTCAGAGCGTCATGAATTTCCCTTGTTCTGTTTGAAGTAATAATTACAATTGGTGGTGTTTTTGCAACGATCGTTCCTAATTCTGGGATTGTAAGCTGCCAATCTGACAGTATCTCTAGAAGGTATGCTTCAAATGCTTCATCTGCTCTGTCCAATTCATCTATTAATAGGATGTTATTTTCTTCTCCGCTGCCTTGAATAGCCTTCAAGAGGGGTCTTTCAATAAGATATTTTTTGGAAAACAAATCTGATTCTTCTTTATTTCCACTTTGAAGTGCAATGATTTGCTGTCCATAATTCCATTCGTAGGCGGCTTGATTTATGTCTAATCCTTCATAACATTGCAAACGAATAAGAGGTTTATTTAGCACTTGAGATAGTATTTTTGCAATTTCAGTTTTTCCTACCCCTGCTTCGCCCTCTAGAAATAGCGGTTTTTTTCTTACTAGGGATAGATAGACAGCAACGGCTAAATTCTCATTTAAGATGTATTTAGACTGCTTAAGAGACCCAATCAAGGTGTCTGGCGACTCAAAATACTTTTCCATATATAACCTCACATTTTATGGCACGCGTCATTTTTACTCATTACGCTAGGGAAACTTTTCACTTTACTTTATGGCCTATAGTTATAGAATTTTAAATAGAAATCTAAGCAATTTTTTGACTGGGTAATTAAAAATAGTAATTGCATACACTCAAGAGGTAAACAAATTTACCTGTGATGGAGTTTTATAATTGGAGGAGGAAACATGGGTGATATAAGCCTTACTATAAATGGGAAAGTAGAAACGCATAATGTAGGGGATAATACCCTATTAGTGGATTTTATAAGGGAAAATGCAGGTCTAACAGGAACGCACATAGGCTGTGATACGAGTCAGTGTGGGGCATGTGTTGTACACCTTGATGGCGTGTCAGTAAAGGCATGCACCATTTTAGCTGCACAAGCTGCAGGGTCAGAAGTTACGACAATAGAAGGAATCGGAACAAGCGATTCTCTTCATCCAATGCAAGAGGCTTTCCAAGAGAACCATGGTTTGCAATGCGGCTTCTGTACGCCCGGAATGGTAATGAGCGCTATAGAACTTGTGTCAAAAAATAAAAATGCCAGCGAAAAAGAGATCAGGGACGGTCTAGAAGGAAATATTTGTCGATGCACTGGCTATCATAACATCGTAAAATCGGTTAAAGCCGGCGCAGAAAAAATGGGAGGTTAAAAGATGTCAGAAGGAATTGGAGCATCAGTTACGCGTAAAGAAGATAAAAAGTTTTTGACCGGAAAGGGAAGATATACGGACGATATTAACCGACCGGGACAAACTCATGCATATTTTGTTCGGTCAGACGTTGCCCATGCAAACATCAAATCGATAGATACAAAGGCTGCATCTTCGGCAGATGGGGTAGTAGCAGTTTATACGGGTGAAGACGTAGTTGCCGATGGCATAGGTGGACCAATTTGTGGATGGGTTGTACCTTGTAGAGATGGCTCACCAACTAAAGAACCTCCACACCCCATTCTAGCTAATGGAAAAGTAAGATACGTAGGTGACCATATAGCTGTAGTTATTGCGGAAACGTTAGCTCAAGCAAAATCGGCCGCAGAACTTGTAGAAGTTGAATACGAAGAGTTACCTGCTGTTGTTGACTTGAAGAGCGCTTCATCCAGCGCAGAGATCCACAAAGAGGTTCCAGATAATTGTTATTTTGATTGGGAATTAGGAGACGAAGCTTCAACAGACAAAGCTTTAAAATCTGCATCAAGGATTGTGAAGTTGACAGTAAGAAACAATCGCTTAGTGCCAAACGCTATGGAACCAAGAGCAGCTTTAGCAGAATATGATGATATCTCGGAATCATACACACTTCACACAACGTCACAAAACCCGCAATTGACTAGGTTGGTAATTGCAGCTTTTATGTTTCAGATTCCTGAGTCAAAGCTACGTGTTGTAGCGCCCGATGTTGGAGGTGGTTTTGGATCCAAGATTTACGTTTATGCCGAGGAAGCCGTATGCACTTGGGCAAGTAAAAAGATTAATAGACCCATAAAATGGACAGCGGATAGAACACAGGCATTTTTGTCAGACGCTCATGGAAGAGACCACATTAATAATGTACAACTCGCATTGGACGATAATAACAAAATTGTGGGATTGAGAGTCGACACAATCTGTAATCTGGGAAGTTACCTATCTGCGTTCGCAGTATCTGTGCCAACTTATTTACATGGTACTCTTCTTTCTGGCGTTTATGACATTCCGGCTATCTACACAAATGTGAGGGGAATGGCTACAACTACAGCGCCTGTTGATGCATATCGAGGAGCAGGCCGACCAGAAGCCACATATCTTTTGGAAAGAACTATGGACGCAGCTGCAAGAGAGGTAGGAATGGATCCAACTGAATTTAGACGACTAAATTTTATTCCAAAGGATGCATTTCCTTACCAGACGCAAGTCGCTCTACAGTACGATACTGGGGATTACGAGCCACAACTAGATCAAGCTATGGAAATGATCGACTACAAAAATTTCGAAAGTAGAAGATCTGAAGCAGCAAAGCGAGGAATGTATAGAGGGATAGGTGTATCAACTTATATCGAGGCGTGTGGAATTGCCCCGTCAGCTGTTGCGGGCGCTTTAGGCAGTAGAGTTGGTCTTTACGAATCCGCCTCCGTCAGGGTTGATCCAACTGGTACTATCACAGTTTTTACGGGAGCACATAGCCATGGCCAGGGACATGCGACTACATTCGCTCAAATTGTTTCAGAAAAGCTTGGTGTCCCACTCTCTAACGTAGATCTAATACATGGAGATAGTGAGAAAAACTCGTTCGGAATGGGTACGTATGGATCCCGATCGTTGGCAGTTGGGGGTGCAGCCCTGGTTAAAGCTTTAGATAAAGTTATTGAAAAAAGTAAAAAGATTGCTGCTCACTTGATGGAAGCATCTGTGGAAGACGTGGAATTCAAGGAAGGCAAGTTTGCTGTCGCTGGAACTGATAAAGAGAAGGCGTTTGGAGAAATTGCTTTAGCGGCATACGTTCCTCACAATTATCCGCATGAGACACTGGAACCAGGATTGGAGGAAAGTGCATTTTACGATCCATTAAACTTTACATTTCCTTCAGGAGCTCATATTGCAGAGGTTGAGGTTGATCCGGCGACCGGGGTCGTAGAAGTAGTGGATTGGGCTGCTTGTGATGACTTTGGAAATCTAATTAATCCAATGATTGTAGAAGGACAAGTTCATGGTGGAATTGCTCAGGGTATTGGTCAGGCTCTATTAGAGAATGCTCATTATGACGAAAACGGTCAACTTCTAACTGCTTCATATATGGATTATTGTATGCCGAGAGCTGATGACCTACCTTCGTTCAAGGTTGGCTACACAAATACTCCTTGTACCCACAACGATCTAGGCGTAAAGGGATGTGGAGAGGCAGGCGCTATTGCGTCACCACCAGCAATAATAAATGCAATTATTGATGCCCTATCACCACTTGGAGTTACCGATATGTCTATGCCAGCCACTCCTCAAAAGGTATGGAAAGCAATACGAGATAGCCAGTCAGTAGCGGCAGAATAAAGGAGGACCACAATGTATTCTACAAAGTATATGAAACCAAATAGTACTTCAGAGGCTCTGGAGGCTATAAAATCCTTAACTGAAGGTAAGTTTTTGGCAGGTGGAATGACTTTAATCCCAACTCTAAAACAGAGGCTTGCAAACCCAGACGGACTTGTCGATATTTCTGGGTGTAAGCTTGACTCCATAGCTGACGAGGGTGAAACAATAAAAATTGGAGCAATGTCAAGACATGTCAGTGTCGCAGAATCAGCTATTGTAAAAAAGGCTATACCCGCACTAGCAAAACTCGCTGAGGGTATAGGCGACCGACAGGTCAGAAATCGAGGTACAATCGGAGGATCTGTAGCCAATAACGACCCGTCCGCTTGCTACCCATCGGCTGTGCTAGCCTTGAAAGCAACTGTAAATACTAATAATCGTAGTATGGCTGCAGACCAGTTCTTTACTGGAATGTTTGAGACAGCGCTGGAGGAAGATGAAATAATTGAGTCCATTAGTTTCTCAAAGCCAACAAAGGCTAACTACGTCAAATTTCCAAACCCTGCATCGCGTTATGCTATGGTTGGAGTTTTTGTAGCACAGTTTGGTGAAGGTGTAAGAGTTGCTGTGACTGGGGCAGGCGAAGGTGGAGTATTCAGGCATGAAGAAATGGAGACTGCACTTTCAAGCAATTATAGCTCTGACTCTCTAAGCTCTCTTAATATTGCTTCCGATGGATTGATTAGTGATTTACACGCGTCAGCAGAATATCGAGCCAACCTTATTAAGGAAATGACAAAGAGAGCTGTGGTTTAGTTCCATTAAGATGGAGTAACTAACTTTTGAAGTTGCTGTTACCAGCGCTTAGCAGAGGTATATTGAATGGAAATTAAAGATAGCTACGAATTACCTCTTTCAAAGCAAAGAGTTTGGGCGGCGCTTAATGACGAAGAGTTTCTCAAGAAGTCTATACCATGGTGTGAAAAGTTAGAAAGGCGTAGTGAGACAGAATTAGCGGCAGAAGTAAAGCTTAAGATAGGCCCAATGTCTACTCGATTTACAGGAAGTATCACTTTGAGCGATATCGACCCACCTAATGGATATACTATAACAGGAAGTGGTAAGGGTGGAATTGCTGGTGCCGCAAGCGGGTCGGCAAAAGTTAAGCTGGTAGAAGATAAGGATACGTCCTCAACTACTTTGTCTTATGAAGTCAGTGCACAGGTAAAAGGAAAGATTGCACAACTGGGATCACGCTTAATCCAAAGTACGGCGAAAAAATTATCAAAAAATTTTTTTGGTAGTTTTGTTAAGCAGCTTGAAGATATGGATAAACCTTAATAAACGACTTTATCTTTTCAAAATTACATTTATATCTAATTTCTGGTGTCAAAAAAAAGGTGTTTCAAGGTGATTGAGCAACGACAAGGACTCATTGAATCCATACGAAAAAAATTTATGCATGTGGAAACTTGTCCTTTTGAGGGAGAGCGTATTTTTTTTGAGAACGCTGGAGGTTCCCTAAGACTAAAGTCAGTTGTTGAAACATCAGCTCTTTATGCGTCGTATCCCGATAATCAGGGAAGAGAAAACGATGCTTCCAAATCTCTTGTTAAGTCAATTGAAAATGGAAAAGCCAAAATGAGACTTTTCTTTAATGCACATCGAGGTGACGTCATCGTAGGTGAAAGTGGTACAGAGTTACTTTTTCGGCTTATACGAACAGCAGCGCTAGAGTTGCCAGAAGGAGGCGCTATGTTAAGCTCTACGTTAGAGCACCCCGCTTCTATGAGCGCAATGAAAAAGTGGGCAAAAAATACTCAAAGAAATCACATTATAGTCGAACATAATGACGATTCCGGATCGGTAGATGAACAAGCTTATATAAAAAAATTAACCAGTGATGTTCGTGTTGTTTCTATTGTTCATACATCTCCTGTGACTGGAATGACCGTTGATTTGGAAAAAATAACTAAAGAAGTTAGGAATGTGACACCTGACTGCGTTATTATCGTTGATGGTATTCAGCACTCTAGTCATGGGGCCATAAACGTTCAGAAATATGACATAGATGGTTATGTGGTTTCTCCATATAAAATGTTTTCTCGACATGGTTATGGGGTAGCATGGGCTTCTGACAGATTATGCACTTTGAATAAGGAGCAATTGGCAGATGGCCCGTTCCATAATTGGGAATTAGGTACGCGAGATGCTGGTAGTTATGCAACTTTTTCAGATGTAGTAGATTATCTGGACTGGCTTGGCAGTAATTTTACAGAAAGCGAAAATACTCGAGAAAGGCTTGAAGCGTCTTCTTTAGCTATAAAATCGCATGAACAAGAGTTAGTAGATTTAGTAATAAATGGTGCTGAAGATATTGTTGGGTTAAGAAACAATAAGGAAATTCAGATTATTGGTAACCCAGCTTCTACGTCTCGAGAGGGAGTAGTGTCCTTTTTCCAGAAAAACAAGCCTTCAAGCATAATAGTTGAAGAACTTAGACAGCGTAAAATACGCGTACACATTAGAAAAGACGATCATTACTGTGGGAATATACTTAGGCCTTTAAATCAAAAAGACTGCATTAGATTTTCAATATGTCATTATAATTCAAAAGCTGAAGTGGTAGAGTTTATGAAAGCTATCAATGAAATTAGTGCGAACTAAAGAATTCTTTTTATCCTACTCTCCATTCTTTTCTTAAAAATGAGCTTTTCTTTTTCATAAGCTTCCACTCTTGCCTTAAGATAAAAATATGACTTGTCTGATGTCATGCTTGAAAAAGTGTCGGTTCTAATAGACCATCCTTCTCTAGAGCGTTCTTCTGTCCAATGGGTCTCTCCTTTGGCCGAAAGAGGATCATTTGGATGTATTGACCATTTTTCTCGTGCTGAGCTGCTTATGACTAAATTATTCTGAAGATCCTTATAACTACCAAAGTCATCTTCAATTTCCAAGAACACCTCATCGGTAGCCTCATCAAATAGTATTTGCCTTTTATTGTGTGGGCTTCTAAATTCTTTGCCTCGCCACGGTTTGGAAGCCACAGACTCAGGAAAAACCCATTCGTCTGAGTTTGTTCCCTGTCTTAATGGCAATGACAAATAACCCTCTTTGACCACTAGTTTAGCAGGATTATACACTGGCCAAACCAAAGGCCAGTAAGCATTCGCAAGGGAAAGGCGAAGTTTATTTCCTCTAGGTAATTTATATGCAATGTGATCTAGCGTTACCTTTACAGTGAACTCTTTTGCTAATGGGATATTTTTCGGGCTATCAAACGAGTCACGGAACCTTAGGTTTAAAATACCATATGTTATTCTACTCGACTTACCATCGGGGTAAACATCGCATAATCGGACAGCTAGTTGTGCGTTAGGTGAGGTTGCTTCGAGCGTTACTGTTAACTCAGGAGACCCAACTATATCCTCTTCAAGGTTCAAGGCCTTTGTATCAAAGCAAAGTGAAAACGCGTCATCAGAACGCTGATCACCCGGAAGCTCTGGGCCTAACCAAATAGCACAATATTCGCCACCTTTTAGCCCACAATGCTGAGGACTATCAATTACTCCCAAATGAGATTTATTTTTTCTGTTGCTTAAGGAAAGTACATTATTATAGCTTAAAAAAAGCTTTTTATTTTTGCTTGCTTTACTTGGCCAAACATCCTCTTTAATCCAATATCCGTCTCTAAAATTATAACTACTTTTAGGGGGCTCACCTTTCATTACATATACTCTATAGTCAGGATCTTTTTCACATCCATTATCAATTTCTTTGAGCCATTTATCCCACCATCGGACGGCTTCTTGTAAAAAGCCTATTTGGGGTTTTGGTACAGCAAAGTGAGGATATTTATGTACCCAAGGCCCGATGATCCCCTTAGCTTTTGCATTTTTCACAAGTTCTGGAACTGCATTTTTATAGGCGTCTCCCCATCCTCCAATAGCTAGGATCGGAGTTTCAAGCTTAGAATAATCTTCACATACAGATCCATGTTTCCAATACTTATCTCTCTTCTGATGCTTTAACCAAATATCTGAAAGATGTGGTTGGGTTTTCAAACGCTCTAGCCACATCTTTTTCCATTTCTTTCCAACAATTAGTGGATCAGGTGGCCGTGAAGAATATGAAAGCATTGTAGCGCCCCATCCTAAGTTTTCATTTAACAAACAACCACCCTTATAATGAATGTCCTCGGTATATCTATCTACTGTTGAACATAAAGTTATAATTGCTTTTAAAGCCTTTGGCCTTCGAAAAGCAACCTGTAGGCTGTTAAAACCACCCCAACTGATTCCCATCATTCCAATATTTCCATTGCTCCATGATTGTTTGCTGGCCCAATCAATTATATGTTCTGCATCACTTAATTCAGTCTCTGTATACTCATCGAAAAGAAGTCCTTCGCTATCTCCATTACCTCTTAGATCAACACGCATACATACATAACCTCTTTCACAAAAGTACGGATGGGTTAATGCGTCTCTAACGTGAGTTCCATCTCTTTTTCGATAAGGGATATATTCTAAGACTACTGGAAATCTTTCAGATTTTTTACTAATCGGCTTCCAAACTTTAGCTGAAAGTTTAATTCCGTCTGGCATTTCTATTGTGAGATGTTCAATCTCCTCAACTTTAAAGAGCTTTTTTTTTATTGATACTTTTCCCAATTAAAAAACCCTTACATTCTGGTTGCTAAGAAGTTTTTGAACATTTGAAATATTCACGCTATTCAGGGATGTTTTATTCTTTATCGTCTCGGCAGCGGCTACTCCTGCTCCTTGACCGGTAACTGTGCAGCAGGCCATATTTCTAGTTGCAGCATGTGCGATATTACTTCCCCCTATAGCTCTTCCAACAACTAGTAATCCTTTTATATTTTTGGGAAGCAAAGATCGATATGGAATATGCATATACCTACCAGTGGTGGGCAGTACTAGAACTCCGAAACCGTCTATGAACTCAGGGTATATTCCAACACTGTCTTCAAACCTGCACTCATTTTTGACATCTTCATCTGAGAGGTTGTATACAGAATCTACTTTATACGTATCTCTAATACCAATTGTCATTCCAAAGTTTCGTAACTTGCCAGCCGAACATCCAGGCATATATTCCTTCAAAGCAGCTATAGCTTCTAAAGCTGCTTTTCTCCCCTCTATTTCCCCCTTAGTTAAACTTTCGGGATCAGTGCCATCTATCCCATTAAGATGAACCAGGTTTAGATAAGTTAGTTCGCCCGTATCATGTATTGCTCCCCACGTTCCGGAAATTGTTTGCAAGTCACTATCAATCAAGCCAGAATCTTTTGCCTTTTCAAATGGTTTGCGAAGAAAAGGTGAAAACATGTCATCTTCTTTCCCAGAAGTTTGCACCTGCCAATTCTTGTCACTCCAGTCGCTATATTTTTGTGGATCACGCTCTATTTCATTCATAAACTCTTCTTTATTTACACCAGACATATGAAACATAACGGAGGCAGATATCATGTCCTCTTTTTTATTTTTGAAGACTTTTACTCCACTACGCCTAGCTACGTCAGCATCACCAGTTGCGTCAATAATAATTTTGCCAATAATTGCTTCCCTGCCGGCTTTAGATTCCGTAATCACTCCTTTTATTTCGTCACCATCTAAAATAGGAGCACAGAAGGCGCGATGTAGCATTGGCCTAACACCTGCTTTTAAAACAAGGTTATCTGCCACCACCTTAAATCCCTCACTATCAAGTTCATAACTTTTCGATTGCGACTCAGGAGCTGCTGCATTACTTTCTATTGCTCTTTGTTCATATTCAAAAGCTAGTCCACCAGCTTCTATGGTTTTCTCATGGCGATACCAAGCGAAGCCCTCCACGCCAACGGACGTTATGTTACCCCCAAAGCACCCAAAACGCTCGATAAGTATCACATTCACACCAGCTCTAGCCGCTGCAATTGCTGCGGATAGTCCCCCTGGGCCAGAACCAACAACGATCACATCTGCTTCACCTACAACAGGGGTTAATCTCTCAGGTTCTCTAATTTCCATTGCAGTACAACTTACTCATACAGCATTGTCCAATAAAAAGATTTGCTAAGCAAAGTAATTTTTACTTCCTAAAAAAATAGTTAAAGACATAACGAAAAATAAGAGGGGTCAGGCCTATAAGGCAAAAAATGATTAATATTTTTGGAGATAATATTTCAGCAATATGATTTATCTTGTTAATTTGAGACCCAAAGTAAACATAGATTATAGTCATCGGAGTAATACCTATCAAAGTTACAATGCCATATGGAACGAACTTTATCGGGGTAAAGGCCATAAAGATATTAACTAGATAAAATGGAAACACCGGTATCATTCTAATCGCGAACAAATAGAATATACCATTTTTGATAAACATTTTCTGAAACGCATGAAAAGAAGCTGTCCTTTGATTATGCAAAAAACTTTTTAGGAAGTAGCGTACCAAGATAAAACTAAATAGCGCTCCAAACGTAGCAGATAAAGTTGATAATAAAGTTCCCTGAAAAACGCCGAATAGTATTCCTGAAAATATGGAAAGAATTGTTGCTAATGGTATGGAAGCAGAAACGACAATTATGTAAAGAAAGGAAAAGAGACTTCTGCATATATTTGGATATGTGTAGCATGTGTATTCAATTTCGAGTTTCACATCTAAAAACTTTTGTAGTGATAACCCGTCAAGAGCATAAAGAACCAACGAAAAAGTTAAAGCTAGCGATATATAACCCAAAAATCGTCTCAAATTTCACTCATCCTAAAGGGAGACAGTAAGCATGCCTATTGCAATACTACTTTTAATTAAAATAATATGGTTTAGTAGATACGGTATATTGTACTCCTGTAAAGAGGTATCTTGGCTTATGGAAGGCTTTAACGTTTCGGTAGTAGTTCCTACATTCAATAGAGTAGATTTTGTACTAGAGGCAATTAAATCTATTTCAAGTCAGACTTTTCAACCGTTAGAGATCATTCTTGTAGATAATAACTCTGAGGATAACACCACGGAAATGGTTGCTAAGCACTTTAAGTCTGTAAAGATTTTAATCCAGAAAAAGCAGGGCGTAAGTGCAGCCAGAAATTTTGGAATACGAGAGGCATCAGGTAATTGGATCGCTTTTTTAGACTCAGACGATCAATGGCACAAACACAAGCTTGAAGAACAAGTTAAGAGTATTTCTAGAGATAAATTATCTGCGGATTTATCCCATACCGACGAAATATGGTACAGAAATAAGATTTTTTTAAATCAGAAGGAAATTCATAAAAAACGAGGGGGTTTTATTTTTGAAAATTGCTTGCCACTTTGTTGTATTTCTCCAAGTAGTGTACTTATTAAAAAAAAGGTTTTCGATGATATTGGACTTTTCGATGAGTCTTTAGACGTTTGCGAAGATTATGATTTTTGGTTGCGTTTTTGCTGTAAATATCCAGTAAATTTTGTTGATCAAAAACTTACAATTAAAAATGGTGGGCATAATGATCAATTATCAAAAAAGTACTGGGGCATGGATAGGTTTAGAGTTCAATCATTAGAAAACTTGTTAAGGTCGTCAGTTTTGGATGAATGGCAGCGACAGTTAACAAAGAGTATGCTACTAAAGAAAATTAAAATATTAATACAAGGAGCGAAGAAGAGATCAAATACATCTACTTACAATAAGTATTTAGAAAAACAAAAGTTCTGGGAAGCAGAATAGTGATTGAAAAAAATTTTGAAGGAGTATCGGTTAGGTGGGTGATTGCATTAAAAGGAGAAGCTGAGAAAATAATAAAAAACTATGCCATGAAGAGGGTAGCAACTACGCCTTTCCCGGTTTATAAAAATAAAGATTTAGATATGTGGCTTATTCTTTCAGGGATCGGACAATTAAATGCGGTTGCAGCTACAAGTTACTTATATGTAAAAAGCGATGCCTCATATAATACTATATGGATAAATTTTGGAATAGTTGGGAGCCGAAACTTTAAGGTTGGAGAGCTGATCCAAATAGATAAAATAACATCAAGTGATTTTCAAGATAACTATTATCCGTCACCCTCCGCTTTTAAGAATAATAATATTGAACGCTGTAATTTGATAACGGTCAACAAACCTGAAAAACTTTTTGAAAATGATGGCGTTTACGATATGGAGGGTTATGGTTTCTTTAGCTTTGCAAAAAAAATTGCACCCTATGAGCTTGTATCTGTTTTGAAAATAATTTCAGATATACCTGGAACAGACTTATCTAAAATCGACAAACACAGGGTGGAAATACTAGTTTCCAAAAAAATTCAATTCATAGAAAAAGTTTTGGAAAATTTATTCGATTTACAGAAAATTCTCTTTCTACAACTTAGAGATCCCAAATATTTTGATGAAATATGTTTGCAGAAAAAATTTACATTTAGTCAAAAGGTAACTCTGCGAAAATACTTGACTCAATGGCAAGCTAGATTTCCGCTGAGAAATCCATTAGATGAGATTGGACAAAGAATGACAGCTTCTCAAATTTTAAAGAAATTTTCAGATAATCTGTTGAGATGAACCATGGTTGATACTATTTACGCAGAAGATGAAATAATAGGTACTA
>CACHJY010000004.1 GCA_902580265.1 uncultured Alphaproteobacteria bacterium | reverse complement strand
CTATGCGGTGCTCTTTCAGGCCTAGACCAAGAGATGCAATGTTGCCAAGGTTTTCCCCAAATGCGGACACAGATTTAGCACAGGAAGCAAAAAATGGCTTGGAGATAAGGTTCAAAGAGCTGTCTAGTGTAAGTGATGAGAAAGTATATTTTGACAGAGTTTCTTACGAGCTCGACATAATTAAAAATATGGGCTTCAGCGGCTATTTTTTGATTGTAGCAGATATTGTTAAATGGGCAAAAGCTAAAGGAATTCCTGTAGGACCAGGTCGAGGCTCAGGAGCAGGTAGCTTGGTAGCATTTGCTTTAACAATAACCGATTTAGACCCGATCAAATATTCTTTACTTTTTGAGAGATTTCTTAATCCATCCCGAATATCAATGCCTGATTTTGATATTGATTTTTGCATGGAGAGACGGAATGAGATTATCGATTATGTTAAGCAAAAGTATGGGAAAGAAAATGTTGCTCAGATTATCACCTTTGGTGCTCTCTGGTCCAAGGCTGCCGTTAGAGATATCGGCCGAGTACTTCAGCTTCCTTACTCAAGGGTCGATAAGATAGCGAAACTTATTCCCGTTCAGGGAACAAAACCTATTCCCCTTAACGAAGCAATGGAAACAGAAGATAGTTTGATTGATGAAGCCAAGAACGACGAACAAGTTTCTAGATTGCTGAATATATCAAGAGAATTAGAAGGAGTGCTAAGAAATGCATCAACGCACGCTGCTGGTATTGTTATTGGTGACCGCAAATTAGTCGAGTTGGTACCCTTGTATCAGGACCCTAGATCTGATATGCCGGCAACTCAATTTACCAAGGATTGGGTTGAAAAAGCAGGGTTAGTAAAATTTGATTTTCTTGGTTTAAAAACATTAACGATAATAAATGAAGCGGTCTCGTTAGTAAACTTAGGTAGCTCTAATTACCTTGATATCAATAAGATATCTTTAACCGATGCTCAAACATTTAAGCTTTATTCAGAAGCTAAGACAATGTCGGTTTTTCAGGTTGAGAGCAAGGGTATGAGAGATGCCTTGATTGATCTTAAACCAAATTCAGTGGAAGATATTATTGCTTTGGTAGCATTATATAGACCTGGTCCAATGGAAAATATACCAGCGTTCTGTGAAGCCAAAAATGACCCAAAAAAAAGACAGTTTCTCCATCCATCCATCGATAAGATACTTGACGAAACTCATGGAATTATAGTTTACCAAGAACAGGTTATGGAGATTGCCCAAAAAATGGCTGGATATAGTCTTGGCGATGCCGACTTGTTAAGAAAAGCGATGGGGAAAAAAATAAAAGAGGTTATGGATGCAGAAAAACCAAAATTTTTGGAAGGTGCAGATAAGAATGGAATCGAGAATAAAATAGCTGAGGGTATATGGGACTTATTATCAAAATTTGCAAATTATGGATTTAACAAATCTCATGCAGCTGCCTACGCAGTTCTAAGTTATCAGACAGCTTATCTGAAGACCCATCATACTGCTCAATTCATTACTGCTTCAATGAATAACGACATTAATAATATGGAGAAATTTTCTAACTATTTTGATGATATAAATGCATTTGGTCTGACGATGTGTCCTCCCTGTATAAACAGCTCGGAGGTAAAGTTTTCGGTAAGTAAAGACAGAATACTGTTTGGCTTAGGAGCAATAAAAAATGTTGGGTTTGATTCAATGTCAAAAATTGTTGAAAATAGAAAACGAAACGGCAAGTTTGTTGATATTTACGATTTTGCAAAAAGAGTTTCTTTAAAAAAAGTTGGCAAAAGACCTTTGGAGATGTTGATCAGCTCCGGAGCTTTTAAGGATTTTGAATTTGAGAATACCGCCATGCTAGAAAAGTTAGAGGAACTTATTTTATATTCGGCTGCATGCCATGATGAGAAGGGTTCAAGCCAAGTTAATCTATTTTCAAATTCAATTGAGACAATTAAGAAACCGGAGTTTAAATCGATCAAGTCTCTTTCTCGTCCACAAAAGTCTAAAGAGATTTATGATGTTACGGGTATCTATTTTATGTCGCCATACAATTATGAACCTAGCTTTTACGATTCACTTGGGATTAAGGAATTCAACGCACTTTCAAAGACAACAGGCGACTTTCAAAGCATCATGACAGCTGGGTTCATAACAGACGTAACTTTAAAGACGACAAATAATGGAAGACAATATTTCTTAGTTAGTTTAATTGATCATAAAGTTAAAACTTTCGATGTTTTTATTTTCCCGGACAGGCTAACTGCTTTGACTGCAGAATTAGTGGTAGGTACGTTTATACTCCTTGTTATTGAAAAAACAAAGGATCAAAATGGTCACAGCCGAATTAATGTTAAATCTGTGAGAAATTTAGAAAAGTTCATAGGTGATAGAAAACGGAAGCAATACCATTTTGTTATAAGCACTAATTGCAAGGTCAGCAGAATATCTAGCCTTTTAAAAAGCGCAGTAATGAAAGAAACATCTGATGAAGGTAATGTCTTAATTACAGTTAAAGATGAGGAAAGTCAGGAGAAAACAAATATATCATTACCATATTTTTATGATATCAGTTCAGAAGTGATTGAGAACATAAAAGCAGTTGAAGGTGTTTTTGAGATAATGGCAGAGTAGGAATTAAGTTGTAAATTTTATGGATATTTCGAAGAAAAAGGCACGTCCCAAGGCGATAACACCTAGAGGCTTTAGGGATAACTTTCATTTTTATCTCAAGAAAAGGGATGAGGTTCTGGAAGTAGTAAACCGGATTTATGAACTTTACGGATTTGAAAGACTTGAAACCCCGGCAGTTGAGACAGTCGATGCTTTAGGGAAGTTCTTACCAGACATAAACAGACCAAATGAGGGTGTTTTTGCGTGGCAGGATGAAAATGAGTCTTGGCTAGCTTTGAGATACGATCTGACCGCACCACTGGCAAGAGCTTTTTCTCAACATCGAAACACTCTACAAGTACCATATAAGAGATACAGCTTTGGACCGGTATGGAGAAATGAAAAACCAGGACCGGATAGATTTAAGGAGTTTTATCAATTTGATGCTGACATTGTGGGCTCTTCAAGTTTTATTGCTGACGCTGAAATGTGTTTTATCGTGTTTGATGTCTTAAAAGAACTAGGATGTTCTATAGATGAGTACTCTACAAGAATTAGTAATAGAAAGATACTTTCTGGATTAATTCAGGCTATTAAGTTAGCGGATGATACGGTTTTGGGTGATGTTGAATTAATAGTTTTTAGGGCTATAGATAAATTAGATAGACTAGGTTTAGAAGGTGTTAAAAACCTCTTAGGAAAAGGAAGAAGTGATAGCAGTGGAGATTTTACAGAGGGTGCAAACCTCAGTGCTGGTCAAATCGATACAATAATGAGTTTTTTAAAAATAAAAAATAATGACCCTTACAAAGCCTTAGAAGAAATGGCGGGGCTCATAGGGGATTCAGAAATTGGGCAAGAGGGGTTAAGTGAGTTAACAAACATAACCGATACTTTACTCTCAAAGGACAGATCTGATATTTCATTCAAAATAGATCCCAGCGTTGTGAGAGGGTTGGCCTACTACACGGGACCAGTTTTTGAAACTGAGTTATCTTCGCCCACTAAATCCCTTGGCTCGATCTCTGGAGGAGGAAGATACGATGATTTAGTAAGTAGATTTTCAGGTCAAAAAGTGCCGTCCACTGGAGTTTCAATTGGTATTGATCGTCTAGTATCTTTTCTTCAAGAACGTGATAGTGATTATGAGAAGGGAGTTGTAGACGTTATAGTAACTGTAATGGATAAAAACCTGATGCAACACTATGTAAAAATAGCTGCTGACCTTAGAGAAAACGGAATTAATACAGATTTGTATGTTGGAAACCCTAAAGATTTTGGTAAGCAAATGAAGTATGCAGATACGCGCGGAGCAGAATTCGCCATAGTAGCTGGGACAAATGAAGTTGAAGAGAACATAGTTCAAATTAAAGATCTTAAGCTAGGCAGAAAACTTTCAGCTAACATCTCCTCAAATGAAGAATGGAAAGAACAGCCTGCGCAATTCCCTATAAAAAGGGAATTATTGATAGAAAAAATCTTAGAACTGCTCAGAAAATAGGATGTTGAAATCACAAAAAGGGATCAGAAAACCTAATTCAGACTCTGGTGATTTGGGTCTTGAAATAAGTCGCATAGGAACAATCTTTACAAAAGCTGGACTAAACGAGATAAGCGTGCCTTCTCTTTTGACTGCATCAGAATTAGTTGACCTTTACGGTGAAGACTTAAAACTTCGGGCTTACACGACATCTGATCCTGTCAAAGGCGAACAGATTTTAAGACCTGATTTTACAGTTCCAATTTTGTTGAAACATTTAAAAGGTAAGTCACTTCAAGCTAAATATTTTTACCGCGGAAACGTTTGGAGAAGGCAGAATTTTACGTCAATTACTCCAAATGAACAATACCAGATGGGTTTTGAATTTTTTGATAATAAAAAAAACAACTCAATTTCGACAGATGTTGAAGCATACTTACTTATTAGTAAAATTTTGAGTAAATATAAAGTGAACTCTGTAACAGGCGATGTACAAATTTTAACAAGCGCTATCAATGGGCTTGAAATAAGTGATTATAAAAAGGCTTCATTAAAAAGACACCTATGGCGACCAAAAAGATTTATGAGACTTCTGGATCTCTACTCAAAGCAGAAAACTAGTGCCAGAAATATCCGCTCATTCAAAAGTTCCTTGCCATGGAAAGAAAAATTACTTGAAATTAAAAGTTTTTACGGAGCACGAACAAAGACGGACATTAAAGAAAGAATTGAAATTTTAGAGCAAGAATTGTCACAGGGTCTAATCACCAATTCTGAGAGAAACTTTTTACTAAAATTAATGAAATTTCAGTCAAATCTAAGTGAAGCACCAAAGAGCATGTCGTCACTGTCAATCGTTGGAGGCGCCTTTAAAAAAGCTGTAGAGAATTTTGAGCTTAGAGTTGGGCTATTAAATGAGCACGTAAATACGAAAAAAATCAAATTTCAAGTTATTTACGGTTTGACCACTCTCGAATATTATGATGGTTTTGTTTTCGGATTTCAGTTTGATCATGGAAAGTATCCACCAATTGCACAGGGTGGACGCTACGATAGCCTGTGTAGTACCTTGTCAAAAAAGGGAAAGTCAATTTGTGCTATAGGGAGTATGTTAAGAATGGATTTTCTAAGAAAAACTTAACTGATGATAGAGATTAAGAATAAAAAATTGATTAGATTAGGGCTTCCATCTAAAGGTAGATTAAAAAAACAGGTTGAGCAATTTTTTTTTGAAAAAGGCTTAGAATTAGTCAATGTTGGTACTTCGCGCGAGTATCTGGCTGAATTTAAAGAAGAAAAAAAAATTAAAATTATACTTCTAGCTGCGTCAGATATTCCGCTAGAAATAAAAAAGGGTAATTTAGATATCGGTATTACAGGTAGAGATTTAATTTTTGAGAAGATACTTGATTGGAAAAAGTGGATTTTAGAATTGAAGCAACTGGATTTTGGGAACGCGGACTTGGTAATCGGCGTTCCTCAATTTTGGATTGATGTTAACCATCTTGATGATCTAGATGAGGTAGCTTTCTTTTTTAGAAAAAAATATGCACGTTGTCTAAGAATAGCTACGAAATATCAAAACATTACTCGAGAGTTTCTAATAGACAAGCAAGTTACTAACTTTGAGATTATAGAAAGCCAAGGTGCTACAGAGGGTGCGATAGTAAATGGTATTGCCGACGTAGTAGTAGATATTTCGTCCACGGGTGAGACATTGAAGCAAAATAAACTGAAAACTATTGAAGATGGTATTCTTTTAAAAAGTGTTGCTTCAATTTTTATGAATAAGAGATATTTTAAAAAAAATGAGAATGACCTCGGATTAAAGAAACTTTTAGACCAACTTGTTTCGGATAGCTAATTTACAATAATCCCACCTCTAATAATTGTTGTTGAACCTCTAACGGAATATCATCGTCAAAGGTTCCTGTTACAGGGTCTACGATGTCCGCTGGGGTCTTGTTTTTCTTGAGGTATCTCCAACCTTGAAAAGGTCTTTTACGGATCGGAGTTGTCTTTACGATTGAATCATTCAAGAATATTTTACATCTTTTGATACCATCCGAGTCTTCCTGTTTTGTGATTGCTACGATTTTTTGCCTAGCGCAAATCAGTCCCTTTATAACCCAATATAAAGAACCGGATTTCACGATTGCTTCATGTTTCTTTGGCATGAGCTTAGTTGAATGATAGAAGCCATTATTTTGATGGTTCCCTGCTTGGTTTAAAAATCGCCGTTGGATCAAGGCTAACTCCTCCACTGATCGTACCCCGACGGCTAATTTAACTATGTTTACTGTTGGTTCAGGCATGTTATAGTCTCTAACTTTATTGTGTCGATAAGTAAATGTTTTCTTGACACTCCAAGATCTTTTAATATAAACAATTTTAGTTCAGAAAGCTAAAGGGTAACGTTTTGACAAAAAGAACTGCTGCAAAGCATAAAATCGATAGACGGATGGGAGAAAATATATGGGGTCGACCAAAATCACCTGTTAATAAACGAGAGTATGGCCCTGGGCAGCATGGGCAAAGAAGAAAAGGGAAGCTCTCAGACTTTGGTTTGCAATTGAGAGCGAAGCAAAAGCTCAAAGGCTATTATGGTGATTTGACAGAGAAACAGTTTAGAAAAATTTTTAATATCGCCGAAAAAGAGAGAGGTGATACTGGTGAAAAGCTAATCGGTCTATTGGAAAGAAGGTTGGACGCAGTAGTCTACAGGTCAAAGTTCGTTCCTACAATCTTTGCTGGCAGGCAGTTTGTTAACCATGGTCACGTCACGGTTAACGGAAAGAAAGTAAACATACCATCCTATAGCGTTAAAGAAGGTGATATTATAGAGGTTAGAGATAAATCGAAGGAAATGGCTCTTATAGTTGAGGCACTTGCGCTAAAAGAGAGAGATGTACCAGAATATATCGAAGTCGATTTCAAGAAGATGACAGCCAAGTTCATAAGAATTCCCGAACTTTCGGATGTTCCATATCCCGCAATAATGGAACCGAACCTCGTTGTAGAATATTACGCAAAAAACTAGCAAAACTTATGATTCATTATATTTTCAAAAAAGAAATTAGTTTTCCGAAAGAGGGCAAGCTAGAACAAGCTATTTTTGGTATGGGTTGTTTCTGGGGAGCAGAGAAGAAATTTTGGGAGCTTGAAGGAGTAAAGCTTACGGCGGTTGGGTATGCTGGCGGCGTTAGTAAAAATCCGAGCTATCGGGATGTATGTAGTGGATTAACTGGCCACAACGAAGTTGTGAAAATACTGTTCGATCCTATGGAAGTTAGTTATCTTAATATATTGGAAACATTTTGGGAAAATCATGACCCAACACAGATGAATAGACAGGGTAATGATATAGGCACACAATATAGAAGTGGGGCTTATTATTTTACAGACAACCAGAAGCTTAGCTTGCAGGAGACTAAAGTAGCATACGAAGACTCACTGCAAAAAGCAGGGTTTGGCTCTATTGTAACCGAGATAAAAAAAGCACCTGAGTTCTTTTTAGCTGAAGATTATCATCAGCAATATCTCGCAAAAAACCCAGGTGGTTATTGTGGTTTAGGTGGAACTGGTATTGGCCTAAAAAAGGGTTTGGAGACTTCCATAGAGGCCTTTTAGCAATATTTTGTTATACATTAAATAATCTGAATTCAGAAAAACTAATTAGACTTGAAAAGTATTTTGAGCTTAATAGTTCGATGGTAACGTATCGGGAGGTGATAGCTGTTACTGGAAAGCCTTTGTTTGCGCTAAAAATTTTTACGAAAAAGGCTTTAGGTTCGATCACAATATGTTTAATTGAGCAGTGTTTTAAAGTAAAAACCACAATCACAAAAGTCCCAAAAAGAAACTGGCTAAAGGCATCAAATGTTAAATTTGATCCTATCAAAATAGATAAATTTATTATTACAAGTTCTTTTTTTGCAAGCACTGTGAAGCAAGATAAATTTTCATTAACAATTGATGCTTCTTTAGCATTTGGAACAGGACATCATTACTCAACTAAATTTTGTTTAGAGCTAATTCAAGAGCTTAAAAAAATGGGAATTAATCCATCAACGATAATCGACGTTGGATGTGGTACTGGGATACTTGCTATAGCACTTGCCAAGTTATTTCCTTCAAGGATAATCGCGGTTGATAATGATATTCATTCTGTTGAAATGACCAAGCGAAACATAGTCATTAACAAGGTTGCACAGTATGTAAAAGTTTACAAATCTACAGGACTATTAGGGAACCACCTTAACTCCGGGGCAAAGTATGATTTAATAGTGGCCAACATTTTATTTAAACCTATAAAAATCTTAATAAGATCGTTCATTACAAACATATCCAACGGTGGGTTTCTGATTTTGTCAGGTTTAAATATTAATCAGGCAAGGCAATTGAAAGAGATTTCAAAGCGATTTGGTTTAAAAGTTATAAGTGAAAGAAAAGAAGCTAATTGGGGATCGCTGTTATTAAAAAGAACCGGCTTGTAAAAGAGCGATCTAACTCAGTTATTGAAGGAATGCGACGATATATGCTAAACTAATATAAAAAAAAGAATAATATGCAGGTAATTGGAATAGATCCAGGACTGATTAACACTGGTTGGGCTGTGATTGAAGAAAATGGCCCAAAAATAAAATATTTAGGTAGCGGTATTTGCAAAACTGACAATAAAAGAGATATGGCAGCCAGATTGGTATCCATTTTAGAACAATTAAGATTAATTATAAAAAGATTTGAAGTAGAAAGTGGTGCAATAGAAAAAGCTTTTGTAAAGAATGACCCTCTTGCAGCCTTAAAACTTGGACAAGCGAGGGCATCAGCAATAATAGCACTAGGGGAAAGTAAAATTGAAGTAAGTGAATATGCCCCAAACTATGTGAAGAAAATATTTGCTGGAAAAGGCCACGCGACCAAAGAAGAGGTTGAAAGAATGGCATCTTTACAATTTCCAAAAGTATGCTTTAGCCAGTCCGATGAGGCAGATGCTCTTGCGATAGCTGTATGCCATATGCACACTTTGAAATTAAACACTAATTTAAATAGAGCAATAAAGAAAGCAATGTGATCTCAAATGATAGGTAGAATAAAGGGTCAGCTTATTGAGAAAAAAAGTGATAGTGTTGTCATTGATGTTCATGGAATTGGTTACGTTGTTTATGTCACTGAAAAAACGGCAAGATCTTTAGTTCTGGATAATAAATCGGGAGACATATCCCTTTACTCCGAGTTATTGGTGAAAGAGGACTTATTACAACTAGTTGGATTTATAACTCCCACAGAAAAAGATTGGTTTAATATTTTGCGATCAGTTCAGGGTATAGGAGCTAAAGTTGCTCTAACTATTTTAAATACTCTTGATACGAAGGAACTTTTGCGTGCCGTAAGAATGAAAAATGAGCTGGCGTTTTCTTCAGTCTCCGGGATCGGATCTCGAATGGCTCAGAGACTAGTTGTTGAGTTAAGCGGTAGAAAAGATTTAATAGTTTTAGAGGATGAAGAAATTAAAGAGATAAGGGATGAAAGTAATCAGCAGACGGTCAACATAATAAAGAGAAAGGAGATACAACAAGATGCACTATCAGCTTTGCAGAACTTAGGTTTTAAAACGGCAGAGGCGCAAAGCACTATAGATAAAATATTAGTCGAAGATGATTTTATAGATGCTTCGCAGTTAGTAAAGGAAGCCCTCAGATCGCTGGCAAAAGGATAGACCCAATGAATGATGAAAAAAATATTTTGTCGACGGATGAGTTTAAAGAAGATTATGAAAATACTCTTCGGCCTACCATTATAGAAGAATTTATTGGGCAGGCTGATTTAAAAAAAAATCTGAAGATTTTTTTGGAAGCATCCAAAATGCGAAAAAGAGCGTTAGACCACGTTCTTTTCCATGGCCCTCCCGGTTTGGGCAAAACAACTTTGGGACAAATCATTGCAAGGGAATTAGGGGTAAATTTTAAAATGACTTCTGGTCCCGTTTTAACAAAATCCGGTGATTTAGCGGCAATTCTCACTAGTCTCGAGGCGAATGATGTTCTCTTTATTGATGAGATACACAGATTGTCACCAGCTGTTGAAGAAATTCTTTATCCAGCTATGGAAGACTTTAGTTGCGATCTAATTGTGGGAGAGGGGTCTGCCGCTCGCTCTTTAAGAATAGAATTAAAGCCTTTTACTCTTGTTGGATCAACAACTCGACTAGGTCTTTTGACGACGCCGATGAGAGATAGATTTGGGATTCCAGTTCGTTTAAATTTTTATGAAGTTAAGGACTTAATTTTAATTGTTAGCCGTGCAGCCAATCTTTTGAACTTCAAAATCGATCAATTAAGCGCTGGTGAAATCGCGAAAAGATCAAGGGGAACTCCAAGGATTGCAGGAAGGCTTTTAAGAAGAGTAATTGATTTTGCTACTGTAGAAAATAATGGAGTTATTAATGATGCGTTGGTAGACAGCGCGCTAAATAGGCTCGGTGTTGATCATATAGGACTTGATGAAGGCGATCGAAAATATTTAAATCTATTAGCAATCGAATATGGTGGTGGACCCGTAGGTTTGGATACTCTAGCCGCTGCACTTTCGGAATCGAAGGACTCAATAGAGGAGGTCTTAGAACCATATCTACTGCAGGAGGGAATGATACAGAGGACACCTCGAGGGCGTTCCCTAGGTAAAAAGACGTGGAAATATCTGGGAATAGAAAAACCAAATGATTAGGTAATAAAATAATTTGGAAGAAAAAATGTTTCAATATAATTGTGAGGTTTTTTATGAAGATACTGATATGGGTGGAAGAGTATATCATGCCAACTACCTAAAGTTTATTGAACGTGCGAGAAGTAAATTCATTGAAACCTTAAATATCGATCAAAGAGCGATGCTTTTAGAAGAAAAAAAAATTTTCGTTGTAAAAAATTTAGTAGCTGATTACTTAATGCCTTCATATTTTGGAGATAAGCTTGTAATTTTTACGACTTTGATAGAAGTTAAAAGAGCCAGCATGATATTGAGACAAGAGATCTTGAAAGATAGAAAAAAAATTTTTGACTGTGATGTGCGTCTGGCGCTACTAAATTCTTCTGGAAAACCTGAAAAATTCTCGGTTGATTTGGTGTCAAATATTGAGAAATTTTTTAAATTTTCTCAAAAGAAAATTGGAGAATAGAAAGTATGGAAGAATCTATTTTATTGCAAAGTCATTCGGTAGACTTTTCCTTTATAGCTCTTTTTCTTAGGGCTACATTGACTGTCAAAGTAGTAATGTTGGTTTTGATTTTTTCCTCTTTTTGGTCTTGGGCAATCATTGTGCAGAAAACTTTAGATTATAGAAAATCAAAAAGAGAAAAGAAGGTTTTTTTAGATGCATTCTGGTCTGGGGGCTCATTAGAAGAACTGTATAGTGAAAAAAGAGACGACCCCAAAGGTGCTTGTGAACAAATATTTTGTGCTGCGATGGATGAATGGCAAAGATCCTCAGACGGTGATGGAAAACTAATAGACGGAGTTCAGTCTAGATTAGAGAGAGCAATGTATGTGGTTTTAGATCGTTGGAACGAGAAACTGAGCTCAGGTTTATATTTTCTTGCTACTGTTGGATCAGTTGCACCCTTCGTAGGCTTATTTGGTACTGTTTGGGGTATAAAAAATGCTTTTCAAGAAATTGCAATTCAAGAAAGTAGTAATTTAGCGGTGGTAGCTCCTGGTATTGCTGAAGCCCTCTTAGCCACTGCTTTAGGGCTATTAGCTGCAATTCCTGCAGTTGTTTTCTATAATAAGCTCTCAGGCGACTCACAAAAAATTATAAACGGGGTCGAAGAATTTTCAGAAGAATTTTCCGTTATAATTTCAAGGCACATCGACATGAATAAAAATCATAAAGAGTAAATATGCAAATTGGACCAAAGGCAGCAAGCCGATCAAAAAAAAGACAAAAAGTTTCTAGTAGGAATTTTGTTCCAATGTCAGAAATTAATGTAACACCTTTTGTTGATATAATGTTGGTGCTTTTAATTATATTTATGGTAGCTGCTCCTCTATTGAGCGTAGGCATAGAGGTTGATTTGCCTAACACTCAAGCAAAACCGCTAGAAACCGAAAAAGAAAGACCTCTTACTCTTACACTGGACGGTGATAGCAATCTTTTTATAAACGAAGTGAAAATAGAAAAAGGTGAGTTGCGTTCAAAGCTTTTGGCGATTAAAAAAGAGAGGGAGTCTAATGGAATTTATTTGAGAGCTAGTAAAAATATAGAGTATCAGAAGATTGCAACCATTCTGGCGCTAGTCAGTAATATTGGGTACTCTCAGATATCATTAGTTACTGATATTGAATAACATAGACGAGATTAAATATGAGACAAGGTCTTTATACTTCTGGATTTTTGCATCTATTTGGAGGTTTTTTGCTGATAGTAAATTTCCAATTGTTAGAAAATAATCCAAATGAAGCATTAAATAAAGTAAGTGTGAAATTATTATCTGAGCAAGAGCTTATTGAACTAACCGAGGGAGAAATAACAAGTGCCCTCGAAGTTAAAAATTTTCAACCAAGAACGACTGCTGATCGCAATAGCAATCCAAAAGAAATTTCTATTCCTCCTAAAATAAATGCTGGCAATGAAATTAAAGGTGTAACTGAGCCTGATATAATTAAAATAAAAAAGCGTAAGACAAGCGATGAAATCATCACCGACCGCGCTCAAAGAGGGGATAATGAAGTTGAAGAACCGGTTGATAAAAGATCTAGCAGATCTGTTGAAAAGAAAAACTTGCCAAAAAATCCGAATAATGATCAAGCAAAGCAAAAAAATACCAGCTCACACATTTCTGCAGAAGGAAAAAATGTTGAGATTATTTCAGGCGCTTTAAAGATTACAAAATTACCCCCATCAAAACCAAACATTTTTGAAGAAAGTTATCGAGATGCTCCTAATGAAACTAAGTCAAAAAAAGATAGTGATGACGTATACAATAATTTGATCGAACAAGTGGTAAATAGCCAGAAAAAAGTAAAAGTTGTGGAAACTTCAATCCAAAGATTAGCTAAGGCTAGGATTCTGCAGACTCTGAACGATAATTGGAATGTTGTTTCGATAAATAGACTGCCAAATTATGAAAAGTTTGTGATTATTTTGGAGCTAAAGATCGATAAAAATGGGAAAAGAAGTGGGCCTATAAAGTTGGTCTATCCACAAAATGCCTCTGGAAACTTTCTAATAGCGAAAAGATCTGCTATCAAAGCAGTATTAGAATCCGAACCTTTCCCCTTGCCAGAGGGAAGTTTTCCTAGAGGTTTGGTATTAAGAGTAGTATTTGATCCTAAAACAAATGTGGGTGTAAATAATGGTTAGACAGAATGTTTTAAAATTCCTAAAAATTATTTCTTTTACTAGCATTTTATTAATTAACTCCAGTGTTTTACTTGCTCAGAAAAATGAGGCTCCTCAGCTTGATATGACAGTAAATAGAGGCGTGATTAAACCAATATCATTGGCTGTTCCAAGCTTTATTAAAGAAAGTGGTGCAAACTCGATCATCAGCAGAGAGCTCGCAAAAGTAATTTCAAATAACCTTGATGGTACTGGACTATTTAAATCTATCCCACAGGCTGCCTACGTGAGTACGCCTTTAAGTTTCAATACGCCAGTGCAGTTTAGTGACTGGTCGATTATAAATGCTGATGTTTTAGTTGTGGGATCAGTCGGTTTAAAGCCTGATGGTCGCTTAGAAGTTAAATTTAGATTGTGGGATGTATCTCAGCAAAAAGAAATTGGAAAAGGTAAACAGTACTTTACAAATTCCGAGAGCTGGAGAAGAATTTCACATAAAATCTCTGATGTTATATATACCAGAGTTACTGGTGAAGGGGCATATTTTGATAGTAGAGTGGTTTTTGTTTCTGAGACTGGGCCAAAAGATAATAGAACAAAGAGGCTTGCGGTTATGGATCAAGATGGAGCAAATTTCAGGCTGCTAAAACACCCTCCTTCTCTTGTTATAGCACCACGCTTTTCTCCCACTGCCAATAAGATAATTTTTACTGGCTATGAAACAGGGAAGCCAAGAGTTTATTTAATGGACCTTGGTTCGGAAGATATAACCTCATTGCCAGAATTAAAAGGCATGAGTTTTGCTCCAAGATTCTCTGCTGACGGTAGTCAAATAGTATTATCAATGACTGAAAATGGTAATACCGATATTTTTATAACCAGCTTAGTTACAGGAAAAAAGAAGAGATTAACTACAAATAGTGCAATTGACACTGCGCCAAGCTTTTCACCAGATGGAAGCAGTGTGGTATTTGAAAGCGATCGTGGAGGTGGGCAACAGCTTTACATTATTTCTGCTGAAGGCGGAGAAGCAAAAAGAATAAGTTTTGGAAAGGGCAGATATGCTACCCCCGTTTGGTCGCCCAGAGCTGACCTTATAGCATTTACCAAAATTAAAGAGGGTAAATTCCATATTGGAGTAATGCGTGTTGATGGAACAAAGGAAAGGTTGCTAACGACGTCCTTTCTGGACGAAGGCCCCGCCTGGGCTCCCAACGGTAGGGTATTGATGTTTTTCAGAGAAACACCAGGCAAGGCGGGAGCGCCCTCCATTTATTCGATTGATATATCTGGACGTAATCTAAGAAAAATAAAAACTTCCTCTTTTGCATCAGACCCCAATTGGTCTAAAATTTTAAATTAATGTGATCGTTTAAGATTTATGATATAAAAATATATAAAATTCGAAGAGTAGACGAGGCAAAAATTATGAAAAACATTGGACTTGCAATTTTCGTTATCCTTCTTCTTGCAGGGTGTGAAAATAATAAGAGATTTAAAAACTCGCTAGATGAAGCACAAATTTCTCAAAGTGATATAGAATATTTTCAAAACTTAGTAGGGGATACCGTTCTATTCACTGTAGACCAAAGTGGATTACGTCCAGATGCTATAAATATTTTAAATGAACAGGTTACTTGGCTAAAGGAAAAGAAATTTTTACCTATCACTATAGAAGGACACGCCGACGAACAGGGAACAAGAGAATACAATTTGGCTCTTGGAGCGCGAAGAGCTACAGCAGTAAGAGAGTTTCTTTTAGCTAAGGGAATTGAGCAGGATCGTATCAGTATAGTTACTTATGGGAAAGAGAGACCTCTACGTGTTTGTTCCAACGAAGAGTGTTGGTCAAAAAATCGTAGAGCAGTAACAGTAGTTGGTAAAAAAATTGTAGAATAGTGATTAATACAAAGATTAGAAAGTGGTTATGCTTTTAAGATCATTAATTATTATTTTAACACCTTTTCTACTATACGTGGGGAAACCACTAGCAAGTGAAACTACTGATTTGGAATCTCTTCAAAAGAGGCTACTCCTTCTTGAAAAGGAAATACTTGACTTAAAGATGAAAAACATCGTTAAGGATAAGTTTGAGTGGCAATTTTTAAAAATGACAGAAATAGAGAATGATATCAAGAAGCTACACAACAGATTTGAAATTCTAGAAAACAATTACTACAAGGAGTTAAAAAATCTTAAAGCTTTGATATTAAATTCAGATAGAAGCAATATCGAAAAAACTGAAGATTCAAATGAAAAAATTCAAAAAGAAAGTGTAACTGAACCCTCAATTGACAACTCTGCGTCTTTGGAAAGCCTTGAGGTTCTTGGTCGAGAAGAAGAGCTTTATATAAGCGCACTAAATCTTTTTGATAGAGGTCAAACACAGTTGGCTGAGCAACGCTTTTCTGAATTTATAGAAGGTTTTCCAACTAGCACAAAACTTTCCTCCGCTTTATTCTGGAGAGCAGAAACTAGGGTCAAAAATGAAAACTGGATTGGTGCCGCAAATGATTACTTAGAGAGTTTTACAATCAATCCAGATGGAGAGTCTGCTGCAAAAACATTATTTGGTTTGGGAGTAAGTTTGGGGGCCATCGGAGAGAAGGATCAAGCCTGTTTAACACTGGATGAAGTTGGATCAAGATTTGAAAATATTGAAAGAACTCTATTGGTAGAAATAGTTAAAGCAAAAAATCTCCTGAACTGTGATCAGCCAAGATAGAAAAAATGATTGACGAGGTTGTAAAGAATTTAACTAGTCTGAAACTAAGCTCTTGTGGAATTGCTGTATCCGGTGGCAGTGACTCAATGGCTCTTTTTCATATGCTCACGGATTGGGAATCAGATAGTAAGCCTGAAATAATTGTTGCATCAATAGATCATAGATTGAGGTCAGAAAGTAGAGCAGAGGTGGAATTTGTAAAGAAAGAATGTGAAAAAAAGAAAGTTGAACATATCTCATTGGTTCCTCCTACGGATTTATCAAAAAAAAGGGGAAATCTTCAAGATAACGCCAGATCCACACGATACCAATTATTGAAAAACTGGGCAATTTCAAAAAATCTTCAATGTGTCTTTATCGGTCATACATTGGATGACCAAGAGGAAAATCTTTTAATGAGATTTTTACGAGGATCGGGGGTTGATGGCTTGGTTAGTATGGAAGAGATAGTTGATAGAAATGAAATTCTGTGGATGAGGCCACTATTAAAATTCAGAAAAGAAGAGCTAAGAAATTATTTGAGAATTAATAATTATAGCTGGATAGATGATCCTTCAAACTATGATGAAAAATATCAGCGAGTAAAGATGAGAAAACTGCTTAAGCAACTAAAATCTGAAAACCTTATTTCAACTAATTTTGTAAATACAGCTGAACATATGTTAAGGGCATCAAAGCTATCTAAGGCAGTAGCTATTGACGGTTCAAAAGCTCTTTTATCATTTAATGAAGTTGGTCAAATTACTTTTGAGGTTCAAAAATTTTCTAAGCTTTTTAAAGATACTCAATTTAGAATTCTCGCTGGCATAATCTCATGGTTTTCTGGAAGCTTCTACAAGCCGCGCTTCTCACAGCTTGAGAATATGCATAAAAAACTAATTAAAGATGGTAAATTGATGATTGCTACGTTAGGAGGGACGGTCTTTAAGAAAAAAAAAGGGATGGTTACCGTTTCGAGAGAATTATCATCCATTGAAGAAAATTACTTAGTAAAAAGCAAAAAATTTATTTGGGATAACAGATGGTTGATTACGTTAAAATCCAGATCTAGGGTGAAGTTGTATGTAAAACCGTATGGGCGATTAGGTCTTGATATGCAAACATTTTTTATTCATAGGGATTTTGATAAAAGTGCAGTAGAAACAGTTCCTACTATAACTACAAATAGAGCTGTTAAATTTGTACCTCTCGGCAATTTGAAGTATGATGTTGATGTAAAATTATTAAATCAAGATTGTGAGTTCTATAAATTCTTTTAAAAACGGTTGAATTTGCGTTTTTTTAGCATACTTATAAAGTCACAAAGAAAAAATTTGGTGTCAAATACATGAACAACTTCAGAAATATAGCCTTCTGGCTAGTTTTATTTTTCCTTCTCGTAGCACTATTTAATGTTTTTAGCGGTAGTACTATTAACAACAAGAGAGAATTATCTTTTTCTCAGTTTTTGGATCAGGTGGGGTCAGGAAAGGTATCGGAAGTTGTTCTTGATGGAGAAACGATCCATGTAAGAGAAGCCGATGGGGCAAGATATCAGGTAGTACAGCCGCTTGGCACAAACCTAGTAGAGGTTTTGAGCAGATCAGATGTCGAAGTCCGTGCGGTTAAACAGGAAAAATCGGGACTGATGAGTGCAATAAGTGTTTGGTTGCCATTCATTTTATTAATTGGCGTATGGCTCTACCTGATGAACCGGATGCAAGGCGGTGGTCGTGGAGGTGCGATGGGTTTTGGGAAGTCGAAGGCAAAGCTTCTCACAGAAAAACATGGCAAGGTAACATTCAATGATGTGGCCGGGATCGATGAAGCAAAAGATGAGTTGGAAGAGATAGTTGAGTTTTTAAAAGATCCACAGAAATTTGGAAGGTTGGGAGGGAAAATACCCAAAGGCGCTTTGTTAGTCGGACCTCCGGGTACAGGAAAGACACTACTAGCTAGAGCCATTGCAGGCGAAGCAGGCGTACCCTTCTTTACTATATCTGGTTCGGATTTTGTTGAAATGTTCGTTGGAGTAGGTGCGAGTAGAGTAAGGGATATGTTTGACCAAGCAAAGAAAAACGCACCCTGTATAGTTTTTATAGATGAGATTGATGCGGTAGGCCGTCATAGGGGTGCTGGTTATGGTGGTGGAAATGATGAAAGAGAGCAAACACTTAACCAGCTTTTGGTTGAAATGGATGGCTTTGAGTCAAATGAAGGAGTGATATTAATTGCTGCAACAAATAGGCCTGACGTTCTGGACCCAGCTCTTTTAAGACCCGGACGATTTGACAGACAGGTTCAGGTACCAAACCCAGATATCCAGGGCCGTACAAAAATATTAAATGTACACGCAAAGAAGACTGTTTTAGGACCAGACATAGATCTAAGAATTATAGCTCGTGGAACGCCAGGTTTTTCCGGGGCCGATCTTGCCAACCTTGTGAATGAGGCAGCATTAATGGCAGCAAGGGCAGGGAAACGCTTTGTTGCGATGATAGACTTTGAAAATGCTAAGGATAAAGTAATGATGGGAGCAGAGAGGCGGTCTATGGTAATGACTGATGATGAGAAGAAATTGACCGCTTATCATGAAGCAGGGCATGCGATAGTGGGATTAAATGTGCCACAGCATGATCCAATTCACAAAGCTACGATTATTCCTCGAGGGAGAGCTCTGGGTTTGGTACTGAGTTTACCTGAACGAGATCAGTTATCAGTAACCAGAACTAAATACAAATCAAAGATAGCAATGGCCATGGGTGGTAAAGTTGCAGAGGAAATGGTTTTTGGGCCTGAGAATGTAACATCGGGTGCTAGCTCGGATATTCAGCAAATAACAAAGATCGCTAGAGCAATGGTAATGCAATTTGGCATGTCTGATAATCTAGGAAATATAGATTATGCCAACGAACAGCAGACGTATCTAGGTCCTTCAGCCCCTGGTAGTAATTTGGGACCAGAAACCCAAGAAAAGATTGATATTGAGGTTAGGAAGCTTGTCGATGAGGGATACGCAACAGCCAAAAGTATCCTAAAGAAGGAAAAAAAGAAGCTTGATTTGTTAGCTAATGGATTATTAGAATATGAAACTCTCACAGGAAGCGAAATAACACAGGTTCTTTCCGGAAAGCCACTCAACAGGGATTTAGATGACTTTGATGAACCTGATGATAAACGGAATAAGGATAGTGTCACGTCAATACCAAAAACTGGTACCACTGGTAAAAAGAAAGGCGGAGACTTGAGTTCTCAACCACAGTCTTAGTGTCAAAAGAGGGTCCCTTCTAAGTCATATTCCGAAGAACCTTTGATCTTTACCTTTATACGATCACCCACACAATGATTAGTTTGGTTTTTTTTAACATAGACTAAGCCGTCTATCTCTGGGGCGTCAAAAATTGTCCTACATATAAGAAGATCTGGAGCTACATTGTCTACAACACAAGTAAAAGTTTTGCCCACTTTTTCTTTAAGCTTTAATTCGGATAGTTCTTGTGCCTTACTCATAAAACGGTTGAAGCGATCTTCTATTATATCATCGTGAAGGTGATCCTCCATCAAGTTCGATCGTGCACCAGAAACATCTTCATATTTGAAGCAGCCAACTCTATCAATTTTTGCTTCCTCTAACCAATCTAGAAGAAAATCAAACTCACTTTCAGTTTCTCCAGGGAAGCCTACTATAAAAGTTGATCTGATACTAAGATCTGAATTGATCAAACGCCACTGAGAAATTTGTTCAAGGTCATGGATATTATTTGAAGGCCGAGCCATCCTTTTTAATACATCCGGATGTGCATGCTGAAAAGGGACATCTAAATAAGGTAAGACACTATTATGATCCATGAGAGGTATTAACTGTTTAACGTGAGGATATGGATAAATATAGTGAAGTCGTACCCAAGCTCCAAGGGACCCTAGTTCGTTCACTAGATTGAATATATTAGTTTTTAATTTTTTCCCATTTACTAATTCCTCTTTAAACTTTAGGTCTAATCCGTAAGCAGAGGTATCTTGTGAAATTATAAGTAATTCTTTAGTACCCCTTTCAACTAAAGTTTTCGCTTCAGAGAGTATTGAAGTTATTGACCTAGATTTTAGAGGTCCTCTCAAAGAAGGAATTATACAAAATGAACATTTATGGTTGCATCCTTCAGAAATTTTTAAATAACTATAATGTTTTGGAGTAAGTTTAACATAGGCCGATGATGGCTTTGCTTCAAATGGATTGCTTTTTATTGGAATGTTCTTCGTAATTGAGTCCAAAACTTCATTAAACTTTTGAGGTCCCGTGATGGCCATTACATTTGGATGGGACACCCTTATAAATTCTGGTGTTGTACCAAGACATCCTGTAACTATTACTTTTCCGTTTTTGTTTAAGGCTTCGCCAATAGCATTCAAACTTTCGGCTTTCGCTGAGTCAAGGAAACCACACGTATTCACAACCACTGCATCGGCGTTATCATAGGTTGGTGATATTCCATAACCTAATTTTTGAAGCTTGTTTATTAAAACTTCGGAGTCAACAAGAGCTTTGGGACATCCGAGGCTAACTAAACCGATATTAGGGGAATTTTTATCCATATTGTATTCATATAAATGGTTTTAGCTTGGAATTAAAGGGTCTTTCTTTAACAAAAGCATCTCTTAACTTATTATCTATAAGGACCTGGAGCTTGGTCCCCTCGACAGCGTACTCAACATCAACAATTCCAATGGAAACATTCGTATTGAACTCCGATGAGAAAATTCCAGAGGTTATTTCTCCCACTTTTTTATTATTAAATATAGGCCAGTGATCATGACAAAAGGGTACCTTTTCACCTTTAATGTCAAAATATCTCAATACTTTGGAGGGACCATGACTGGCTATATTTTTCAGGGCTTCGGAACCAATACATGTTGAATTCGCATCAATCTCACAAAACCTTCCAAGACCGCACTCAAAAGGAGAATTCTGGATTGTCATATCGGATCCGTAAGATAAAAGGCCAGATTCAATTCTTTCAATTTGGTTCGGGCAACCTGGTCTAACGTTAAAATCCTTCCCATTTGAAAACAACTCTTCCCAAAGGTCATCAGCATAATCTGTTCCTTCAACATAAATCTCAAAACCACCTTGTTTAGACCACCCAGTTCTAGCAACATTAATGGTATGTTTACCAAATTTAAGCTTTCTAAGGTCAAAGTAACCGAAATAGTCCATTTCATTTCCAAATATTTTTTTCATTAGAAGCCTAGATTTAGGTCCCTGAATTGCCAGAGGCGCAACTGAAGGTTCTGATATCTCAACATTCAATTTTAATGCTGCAGCAATCCCTGAAACCCATAACAGCACATCACTATCAGCTATAGAAATCCAATAACGGTCTTCATCTACTCTTAATAGTACAGGATCATTTATCATACCCCCATTTTGATTGACCATTGGAGCGTAAAGACATTTGTTTGGGTTCATGTCCTTTACATTTCTAGGAGTTAAGATTTCTAATAGCGTTGCAGCGTCTTTTCCTACAATTTCAACCTGTCTTTGCACGGACACATCCCATACTTGAACTTCGCTTTTCAAATGTCGGCAGTCTTCCTCCGCACTTTTGAAGATGGTTGGTAAAATCATATGGTTATAAACTGTTACGCCTTTAACTTCGTCCTCAATTTTAGCAGAGAAGGGCGTGCGTCTTATTCTTTTTGTTGGAGTTAAAATTTTCTCTTGCAACACTTTTCTCCTATCGTAAACAAACTCGAATTCTGATATAAATCATTAATAGAACTATGCAATGGTTTTTATAATATTGGACGAAATTTTGTTAATATGACTACAAGAAGAGACATACTAATTTTAAATGGGCCTAATCTTAACCTGCTTGGCACAAGACAACCTGAAATATATGGATCTCGAACTCTTAAAGATTTAGAGGAAATGTGTGTGAGTAAAGGCAAAGCTTGTTCAATGAATATAAAGTTTGAACAAAGTAATTCCGAATCGGAATTGGTGACTTTCATTCAGGAGGCAATAAATGCCTCAGATGGTATAATTATAAATGCTGCTGCATATTCACATACTTCAGTTGCAATCCTTGACGCCTTAAATTCTTTTAGTGGTTATGTAATTGAAGTTCATATATCTGACATTTCTAAGCGGGAGGAGTTTAGGAAATTTTCATATGTTTCTTTGAGGGCGGACTATGTAATTATGGGTAAGGGTTTAGAAGGATATATTGAAGCAATAGAAAAGATGCAACAGAAAGATTAAATTTTTTGTATGAAAAAAGACAATATTAGACAATTTTACAAAGAGTTTCCAAGCAATCCCGACGCCAGAGTTAAAGCTTTAAAGTCGATACTAGAGAAAAAAGGACTCATTGATCAAAAAGCATTGGATGAAATTCTCGATACCTACCAGAATAATGTAGGCCCCTTAAATGGTGCAAAAATAGTTGCTAAAGCATGGACGAACAAAAAGTTTAAAGCGGATCTAATAGATAATACGGAGCAGGTGTTAAAGGATTTGGATCTTAATGGTCGTCAAGGTGAACATGTTGTGGTGGTAGAGAATACTGAGACAATCCATAATCTTATAGTCTGTACTCTTTGTAGCTGTTATCCGTGGCCTTTGTTGGGGTTACCACCAAGTTGGTATAAGTCTGATGCCTACCGAAGTCGAGCAGTGAGAGAGCCCAGGGCAGTTTTAAGCGACTTTAATGTCAAACTTCCAATATCAAAAAAAGTTAAGGTTTGGGACTCGACTTCAGAGATACGGTATCTTGTCCTGCCACAACAGCCAGCTAGTTCTAAGGGATTAAGTGAAAATGAATTAGTGAGTTGGGTTACGCGTGATAGTATGATAGGGACAGGCTTTCCAAAGCCTCCAACGGCTAAATAATGTCTAAGGCACATGACATGGGTGGTCGGCTTGACCAACGAAGAATTGATACAATTTCAAGTGACTTAAAATTTAAGGCAGATTGGGAAAAGGATGTTTTCGCTATAACTTTAGCGTTGGGTTTTTCAAGTTTATGGAATTTGGATAGATCTCGCTACGCGCGTGAGTCTTTGGAGCCAAAAGACTATCTACAATTTGGTTATTTTGAAAAATGGCTTGCTGGTCTGATCAACTTATTGGGTGAAAACGGTATTATTAAAGATGCGAAAGACTTTGGAGGCGATTTTAAAAAAAGCTCTTTTCGCGTTTTGGAAGCAAAAAATGTAAAAAAATTATTGCATATGGGGGGACCAACCAAGAGAGACAGTACTCAAGAGAAAAAATTCAAATTAGGAGAGACTGTGTCCGTAAGAACAAATAATATCAATACAAGAGTTGAAAGAGGTCATACAAGACTTCCCGACTATGTAAAGGGAATGGCTGGCAAGGTCATTGCCTATCACGGTAGCCATGTATTACCAGACACAAACGCACATTTTTTGGGAGAAAGTCCGGAAGCGCTCTACTCAGTTGAATTTAACAGCCAAGATTTATGGGATAAATGTGAGCATGATGAGGATACAGTTGTAGTTGATTTATGGGAAAGTTATCTTGAAAAATTCAAGTGATAAACCAATACCACTACCTGATGGCAACGAAGTTTTTTCTGCGCCATGGCATTGTGAGTTATTTGTACTTACAATTTCTTTGTATGAAAAAAAAATTTTCGACTGGCCAATTTGGACTGCCAAGCTGAGTAATAAGCTAAAGGACAAGAAAGTGAGTATGGCAGATGATTTAGATTATTATTATGGTAGTTGGCTTGAAGCACTGGAAGAATTGATTTTAAGTAAAGAAATGACTTATCGGGATGATTTGAAAAGAGAAGTTTTGTCCCAAATTAAGCATCTCCGAGGTGACCACCATTAAGATATAGTTATCTTAAATCATTAATAATATATTTAACAATTTCACCAATATCTTTTTCATTGAAGGTTTCTTCATTTAACTTCTCAAGTATTTTTTGATCAGCTAGGCTCTTTTCTATTTTCTCATAAAGTATTTGACGAACGAACCATAAATGACTTTCTTTGTTTTTCCCTAATTTCAATCTTTTTTCTACAAAGTTTTCAATGTGGCTGATTATTTTAGTATTTTCTTTCCGGTCTTTTTCATTAGTAATCAATATTTTGATATGTTTACCACCTGTAGCCTGAGCCATATCAATTATAGACTTTAATTGGTGAAATGTTTGTGAGGATTCTGGTTTGTCGGATTTATTGACTAAAATTAAATCCACTATTTCCAAAACTCCACCTTTCATCGCCTGGATACTATCTCCAAGTCCAGGGGCTAACGTAAGAATTGAGAAATCTGCTAGTTTCGTAATATCTGATTCAGATTGCCCAATCCCAACAGTCTCAACAAAAATAAAATCAAAGTCGAAGGTGGCCATAACTAGTGATAGAAGAAAACTTTTATGAGATATTCCACCCAATGCACCCTCCGATGATATTGACCTTATAAAGACATTGTCATCTGAAGAATGCTGTTCCATTCTAGTCCTATCACCGAGAAGCGAGCCTCCAGAAATTAAACTGCTCGGGTCGACAGCAATCACGCCAATTTTCTTTTCTTTCGATCTAAGGATGCTTATGAAGCTATTTATCAAACTCGATTTGCCTGCCCCTGGGAAGCCAGTTACTCCTATTATTGGTGTTGTACGGTCTACTTTATTATAAAGCTTTAAGACCAATTCAATTGGATTATCACTGGTCTCTACATGAGTTAAGAATTTTGATAAAGCTAGCCTGTCGCCTGCTTTGAGGTCTTCTATTGTTTGTTGTAACTTCATTGATTTCATAACGAGGTTATTATTTTACTATATCATTTTCAAAGCCATAAAATGTAGTAAAATCGTCGACTGCTTCACGGTCGGTTCTCCATGAGTTAATAGGATGATTCTCATCAGCATACCCGATACCCATTCCGCAAAAGAGCATAAAATTGTTATCAACTACAAGGTGTTTATTTACAGTGGAGTGCCACATCGCCCACGCCTCCTGAGCACAACTATGTAAGCCTTTTTCTCTCGCTATTAACATTACAGTTTGCAGAAACATTCCAACATCTGACCATTGGGGAGCTCCCATCTTTCTATCGATGTAAATAAATAGCCCGACAGGCGCACCAAAAAAACGAAAATTTTTAGCCAATTGGTTTAACCGTGCGCTCTTATCCTCCCTTGGTATATTAATGCTTTTGTATAAATCTTCGCCACATTTAAAGCGTCGACTTCTATAAGGGTCCCAAAGGTTTGGTGGATATACGTCATATTCTGTTTTTTCCCCCATAGGCATGTCTGCTATTTTAGATTCTATATCCGAAACTATCTGACCGAGTTTTTTTCCTGATATCGCATGAATATGCCATGGCTGCAGGTTGCCCCCCGATGGAGCTTGTTTAGCGACATCTAAAATTTCCTTGATTAATTCAATGGAAACAGGCTTCTCAGTAAAAGCTCTGCAAGAAAATCGTGATTTTACGGCCTCTGAAACATACATTTTAATTAATACCCCACTGGCTAAAAACCTCGGCTTCAGTCAATTTAATTTTGTGCTTATCGGTAATTTTTGGTGCTGGAGTTACGGATAGATCGGGCGCCGGTTTTGGCTGAATAATATTAAAAGCCTCAGGAAAAATTCCCCGGTATTTATTGTGAGGATCAACAAAAGCTTCCTCAAAGTTTAAAACAGGAGCAACGCATGCGTCTGTCCCAAAGTAAATATCCTCCCATTCTCTCATAGTTTTTGTCTTGATAATTTCTTGAAATATATCTTTTAGCGTCGGCCAATTAGACTTATCTGCTCTGTTTGGAAGTTCATCAAGTTTTAAATCAAGTTTCGTAATAAACTCTAGGTAAAACTTATCTTCGATAGCACCAACTGAAATATGCCGACGATCAGAAGTTCCATAAGTTGTGTAAAAAGGCGCACCTCCATCAAGAAGATTAATATCTCGTCTATCTTCCCATTGATTAAAATTGAACATAGAATACATCATTGCCATCAAATTGGCAGTTCCGTCCACGATGGACCCATCGACGACTTGACCCTGACCAGTTTGCTTTGCGTGTAAAACTGCACATAGGATTCCAAAAACTAAATACATTGAACCTGCTGCAAAATCTCCCAAAAGATTCAGTGGTGCTATTGGAGTATCTTTGGTTCCAATGGCGTGAAGTGCACCGGATATAGAAATATAATTAATATCATGACCTGCTGTGTTACTAAGAGGGCCTTTCTGACCCCATCCTGTCATTCTTCCATAAACAAGCTTTTTGTTTGCTGAAAGCATCTCAGAAGGCCCTAAGCCCAATCTTTCCATAACGCCTGGTCGAAACCCTTCTACTAATATGTCAGAATGGGATACAATTTTCTTCGCAATAGCGATGTCATTAACATCCTTAAGGTCTAGCTCTATATAAGATCTATTCCTAATAACAACATCAGTAAATTGATTGGCAGCCTGGGTACCTGTTTTTCGGGCAATCCTAATTACATTGGCACCCATATCTGCTAACTGCATAGCAGAAAACGGAGTTGGTCCAAGTCCATCGAATTCAACCACTTTTAAACCGGATAAAGGTCCACCAGTGTTGTTCTGATCCGTCATTCTAATTAGTCGTCCAATGATCTGGCAATTAATTCCTTCATGATTTCATTAGTCCCTCCATAGATCGACTGTACACGGGCATCGGCGTACATTCGAGCGATAGGGTATTCCATTATAAAACCATATCCACCATGAAGCTGCAAACATCCATCCATAATCTCATTTTGTGTTTGGCTTCCCCAGTATTTTGCCATTGAAGCCGTAGCAGCATCAAGAGAACCCTGCTTAACCCTATCGACACAATCATTAATAAAGGACCTGAGAACCTCAGCTTTAGTTTTCATTTCAGCGAGTTGAAAACGAGTATTTTGAAAATCCATAATTCGTTTATCAAAGGCTTTCCTATCTTTTACATATTTGATTGTCTCTTCAAGTGCAAAGTCTATGTTTCCCAGAGCGCCTATACCAATTGCTAATCTTTCCCATGGCAATTGTTTCATCAATTGATAAAAACCTTGGCCTTCTTCACTTCCGAGTAAATTTGTTAAAGGAACCTTGACATCTTCAAAAAATAATTCACATGTGTCATTACCTTTTTGACCCAGTTTCTTCAGAGGTTTTCCTCTTGAGAATCCTTCGAGGTCTTTTGTCTCAACGACTACTAACGACACACCTTTCGATTTCTCGTTTTTATTTGTCTTTGCCGCTAAAACGATGAGATCCGCTGAGCCACCATTTGTTATGAATATTTTTGATCCATTAATTCGGTACTGATTTCCATCTTTTTCTGCCGTTGTTTTAATTGCCTGAACATCTGATCCAGTGCTGGGTTCGGTCATGGCTAGAGAAGCAACATATTCACCTGTTGATAGTTTAGGAAGCCATCTTTTTTTCTGTTCATCGGTCCCATACGCGTTGATGTAATGAACAACTATTGATTGAATTGCATATCCCCAGCTACCGGAGTCACCCGCTGTTCTTCCAAGTTCGTATAAAGTGATAGCATCAAAGCCTAAATCGCCGCCAAAGCCACCGAATTCTTCGGGTATTGAGCTTCCTAAAATTCCTGCATCACCTGCTTTATTCCATAAGACCCTGTCGACTTGTTGTTTTTTACCCCATTCCTCTAGATTGGGCTTTACTTCGTCTATAAAAAATTTTTTTACACTATCTGTAAATAATTGGTGTTCTTCCATTTGCCATTTAGAAGTCGGGGTGAATAATGTCATCAAAGTTCCTCATAATAATTAATATGCAAAAATGCTACTACAAAAAAAATTTTGTGAACATCTAAATTTTGAACTTTTTTGTAGATATTTGAGGTTTTCTCCCCCAACATGTATTTATGAAGTTTTCAATAGCGAAATATACTTTCTTTCTTTTGATCTCAATATTCATTGTATGCCTGGCCGTGGGGGAATTTATACTTTGGCAAGCCTTGCCAGTTTCATGTTCAAACCATGAAAAAGTAGAAGCTAATAATCCTATAAAGTTTGTTACAAATGCGAAAGACCAAGGTCCATTCAGAGGTGAGAGATGGTCAAAACTTGTGGATACAGACCTTTCGCAGTGGTACCTAAAGCACAAAAAGTACGAAAGCATAATAATTGAAAATACAGAAGATGGGATAGATATTAGTTCTTGGTGGATTCCAGCTGATAAAGAAAGCGAAAAGCGAACTGTTATTATTGTTCATGGCATTAATGGTTCAAAGAAACAATTTAACCAATTGATACCAGCAAATATAATTGCGAATTCTGGATTAAACGTTTTAATGATAGATGTTAGAAATCATGGAGAAAGTTCATGTCCAGATGGATGGCACTTTGCAGGAATTAAAGAATGGAAAGATGTTGATGCAGCTATTAAGTATCTTATCGACAAAAAAGGAATACCTGAGAGAAACATTGGAATTCATGCGGTTTCAGGAGGAGGTCTGGGTACTTTCTTTTTGATAAAAAATAGAAAAGATCTTGGAGCATTTTCACTCGATAGTGGAGTTTTTGATTGGGACTCTATTGTTCAACATGAGTTAGAATACCATGGTGTGCCTGGGTTTACTTGGCAGCTTGCAATTTTTGCAGCTAAATTTCACGGTATTTTCTTTGATAAAAATTTGCCTAAAGAAGCGCTTAATAACCTGCAGGATAGGCCACTGCTAGTTTTTCATGGGACAAAAGACACTAGAGTGCCTTTCTTTCACTCCGAGCAATTAGTTGAATATGTGAAGAGTATAGATGGTAAAATAATATTCTTCCCATTAGAAGGAGCGGACCATACAGAGGGTGTACTAACACAATCCGAAATTTATGAAGAAAATCTTCCTAAATTTTTCAAAACAAATCTTTGATAGTTAGGATCGAATATGAACAGAAAAATAATTCTCAGATCACGACCAGAAAAAGAACCTTTAAAAGAAAATTTTGAAATTGTTGAAGAGGATTTAAATCCAGTTCAGCCTGGTCAAGTCCAATTAAAGTCAATTTATTTGTCTTTAGATCCCTATATGCGAGGAAGAATGAACGCGGGCCGGAGTTACGCGAAGCCAGTAGAACTAGGAACGGTAATGGAGGGAGAAGCCCTTTCAGAGGTTATAGAGAGTAATAGTGATAACTTTAACAAAGGTGACATTGTTATCGGTAGAACTGGATGGCAAACGATGCCATTAGTTTCTAATAAAATAATAGAAAAAGTACATAACCCTGATCTTCCTTTAAGCCTAGCACTAGGAACATTGGGAATGCCAGGAAGAACTGCTTATATTGGAATGATGAATATTGGTAATCCAAAAGAGGGAGAAACATTAGTTGTATCTGCGGCTTCAGGAGCTGTTGGATCTGTTGTAGGACAAATTGGAAAAATTTATGGCTGCAAAGTGATAGGGGTTGTAGGTAATGAAGAAAAATCGAATTATGTTAAAAATGAATTAGGCTTTGATCATTGTCTGAATTACAACGATGAAAATTTCGAAAAAAAACTAGGCGAAATTTGCAAAGATGGCGTCGACATATATTGGGAAAATGTTGGAGGGAAAACTTTCAATGCCGTATATCCTCATCTCCGTGATTTTGCAAGAATTCCAGTTTGTGGCGTAATCTCAATGTATAATAATCAAAGCCAGGAATTGGAAGAAGATCGTCTGCCTATGCTTTTTAGAAATGTTTTAACTTGGCGATTGCGAATACAAGGATTTATCGTAAGAGAATTTCCTGAGCAACAATTAGAAGCAATGCAGCATTTAGAAAAGTGGTATTTGGAAGGAAAGCTAAAATACAGAGAGGATATAGTAGAAGGTTTAGACAATATGGTTGAAGCTTTTCAAGGTCTTTTAAGAGGTGACAATTTTGGAAAGTTATTAATCAAAGTCAACTGAGTAACAGTAGGCATATTTAGAGGAGGCAAAAATGTTAGATACTAACTTAGATGTTGAAAAGTTAAAAAAACTTCAGTTTAAAATAATGAAAGATGTCGCAGCATCAGCGTTAATCCCGCTTATGAGAATAGGTGATCAGTTGGGGCTCTTTCAAAAACTTTCCGAGGTAGGGCCCATTACTTCCAAAAAGTTTGCTTTAGAAGCCAAAGTTGATGAGCGCTATTTAAGGGAGTGGTTGTATGCTTTATCTGCTACCGATTTTGTTTCTTATGATGGAGAAAAAAAGGAATTTTTACTATCACCCGAACAAAAAGCAGTTTTTGCAGATGAAGAAGGTCCAGCTAATATGTTGGGTGCGTATGAAGTTCTAGCAGGACAAGTATATGCTGAGGAAAAAGTGATAGAAGCATTTAAAACGGGAAACGGCGTGGCCTATGAAAATGCCTGCCCACTATGCTTTACTGGAACCGCTAGATTTTTTAAACCATCTTATCAGGTAAACCTTATAGAAAAATGGCTTCCAATGATTGATGATTTTGGCGAGAAAATGAAGGCTGGTGGAAGCTTTGCGGATATAGGGTGTGGGCACGGACTATCGACATTAATGGTTGCGCAAGCATTTCCAAATGCAAAAGTATCAGGGTTTGACATTCATGGCCCTTCAATAGAGGAAGCAAAAAAACTGGCTGATAGTGCTGGAATGTTAAAAAGGATAAAATATGAGGTAGCGGATTCAAAAAGTTACAACGGAGATTTTGATTATATAGCTTTTTTTGATTGTCTTCATGACATGGGAGACCCTGTAGGAGCAGCAAAATATGCTTACGATCACTTAAACGATGGTGGAGCTGTTATTTTGATTGAGCCAACTGCAAATGATAAACCGGAAGATAACTTTAACATTTTTGGACAAATGTACTATTCATTTTCAACTATGGGATGTATCCCAGTTTCGAAATCTCAGGAGGTTGGCTTAGCATTGGGTGCCCAGGCTGGTCCTGCTAAACTAATTGAGGTATTGGAGCAGGCGGGCTTCAAGGACTGCAAGGTAGTCAAAAAAAATGCAACGAATATGGTTTTAGAGGCGAGAAAATAAAAGCTTATAGTTTATCATGCATATGCCTGCCATGAAAAGCGAGCAGCCTGATAAAAGCATTGCGTTTTGGTAATTTCCAAAAAAGTCAATCATTAAACCTGAAATGTATGGCCCAATAATCTGGCCGATGCTAAAGGTAGTAGTTAAAAAAGCTACAGCAAATTTTATTGAGCCAGCATGCCTTATCTTTCCCTCCATTAACACTAAACCTACGATGCCGACCACACCAAGTCCATATGCTATGCAGGCAAATAATGAAGCACCTATTCCATCAAAAAAATACAAGGTAAGTATTCCTGTAGAGCAGGTGAAACAGGACAAGGCTAAAGATATATGATTGCCAGTGATTTTACTTATGGCTTGCCATATGAAAATGGCTGGCATAGCGGATATCCCAACTAAAATCCAACTCGCATGCTGAATGTTCTCTAATTCTGGTGTGTTAACCGCCAAAGCTGCGATAAAGGTGCCGAAAATAATATAGCCAAAGCCAAAAAAAAAGTAGCCTACTGAGATACCGATGAAGCCTAAAGAAAGTTTGTTGGACTTTGAAGTCTGATCAATACTTACTTCTGAACCTTTTTCTAAGGGACTTGAAATTATTGGTATCGTTAAAACTAAGCAAAGTATAGCTATCACAAACCATTGGTAGTTCCATTGCAACTCAAACATTGAGCAAATCCATATAGCTATCGCACTCAAAAACATCCCAAGACCAAAACCCGATATATGAGCTAAACGAAGATCAATGCGACCTGTAACTGTAATCTGAGAAAAAATTAGATTTGTCGCTATAACTAACCCAACTGCACCTGAAATCCCCTGGAGGAATCTTAATAGAATAAATAAGTAAAAATCACTAGTTGAACCCATAAGGCCAAGTGTCACAACGGACACTATAACCGATAGATAAAGAGTTAGCCTTTGTTTGTTTGCAAAAGAATAAATAAGGGGAATGATTGAACCAATAAGATATCCCAAATAGTTAGAAGAAGCTATCAAGCCGATATCTGCAGAAGAAATATTAAGAGTATTCTGCATGTAGGGAATTATAGGAGTATAGGCAAACCTGCCTAAACCGCCAGTAATTGCCACAACAAAAATTCCTACTAGTGCCAATCTAAACTGTGAATTTGTTGTTAAAAATGACATTTCTTTTTATAGTTCCTATGATTCAAAATAGCTCTTTATGCCCAAAGAATATGCAAACAAAAGGATAGCCATAAATGAATAGTGAGGAAAGTTTTTTTGAAAGAGACTTGGTTCTCATCGGAGCGGGGCATACAAATTGTCTTTTTTTGAAAATGTGGGCAATGCAGAGTAATCCTTCTATTCGGGTGACTCTAATAAATCCAGATCCTATTTCCTCTTATACCGGTATGCTACCTGCTCTAGTAGCTGGTCTATGTACTAAATCAGATGCTCAAATAAATTTATTCAGTTTATGTAGAGCTACAGGAACAAGACTAATTATCGATACTGTTAAAAAAATCGATAAGAAAAAAAGTCAAATTATGTGTAAGACAGGGAGGATTGTAAACTTTGATCTCCTATCCATAAATATTGGATCTAACTCTGTCCCTTTGATTAATGGGTTTAAACAATTTGGATGCAGTGTTCGGCCTCTAGCTGCATTTCAAGAGCGTTGGGAAAGCTTTTTGGAGTCTGTTAATGAAAACTCGTCTCCGGTTATTTGTGTTATAGGAGGAGGCCTTGCATCAATAGAGTTGAGTTTCGCTATGGATATTCGATTGAAAAAGACTGATATAGAGAGTTTTAAGATAAAAATTTTCGAAAGAGGTAAAGCTTTTGAAAAATTGAGCTCAAATCAGCAAAGATATTTGAAAACAAAAGCCAAGCTACGAAAAATTGAAATAATTGAAAACACAACAGTAAAAAAAGTTTCAAATAATGGGTTAGTACAAAAAAACGGCAACTTGGTTCATGCAGATTTTATTATTTCATGTATTGGACCTCAACCAAATGATATTTTTAAGAAGTCAAAAATTGAAAATAAAGATGGTTATGTATGCGTGGACGAAACGTTAAGAGTCATAGGCTTTCAAAATGCGTTTGCAGTTGGAGATTGTGCACATTTCCCTTCTGAAGCTGTAGATAAGTCAGGAGTTTATGCTGTTAGGCAAGCACCAATTCTTCACAAAAATATCCTTAAGTTTTTTAAGAACGAGCAGCTAATTCGATTTAAACCTCAAAGTGATTATTTAAAGCTCATTGTCTATGAAGGTGCATCCGCGATCTTCCTTAGAAATGGCGTTACCTTTTCTGCTAAATGGGTTTGGTCATTAAAAAGTTTCATTGATAAAAGGTTTATAAATAATTTCAAAAAACTTAGTGAGATGGTCACTAAAGATATGGAAAACGCTCAAAGAAATAACCAAAAAATGCTCTGTGGTGGCTGTGGCTCAAAAGTCGGAAATGTTATTTTGGAGTCTTCATTAAGAAAATTATCAGATTCTGGCTCAAAACAGATCGTTAGTAAAATAGGAGATGATGCGGCAGTTATAAAATTTAATTCCTCGTTTCAAGCTTTGACAACAGATCATCTGAGGTCATTCACTAAGGATGCATGGCTTCAAAGTAAGATTACTGCGATTCACGCTATGGGAGATATTTGGGCAATGGGATCCAACCCCGAAATCGCTCTTACAAATATTATTATTCCAGAGTCCTCCGACGACATACAAAAGCGAACAATCGAAGAAATTATAGATGGGGCAAATAGTGTTTTTGATGCTGAGGGGGTAAAGATAATAGGCGGTCATACCTCTTTAGGAAAAGAGCTAGTGATCGGATTCACGTTGGGAGGGTTTTCTAAAAAGCAACCCAAGACTGTTGATAAGGCAAGTGTAGGTGATCAAATAATATTAACCAAACCATTAGGCTCTGGTGTTCTTTTAGCAGGGGAAATGCGTTTTGAAGGTGAAGGGCAAGAGATAAAAAATCTTTTTGATGCGATGTCAAAGTCACAAAGTTCTATTGCAAAGGTGTTGAGCAAAGTAGCAAACTCAATGACGGATATTACTGGGTTTGGTTTAGGTGGCCACCTTCTAAACATAGTTTCAAAGTCTCATGTAGGAGCAAAACTATATTTGGATCAGATACCTGTATATCCTGGTGCCAATAATCTAATAGCCAAGGATATTAGGTCTTCGATTTTCGAGAACAATTATATGTATTCTGAGAGAATGATTATTAAAACAACTGCTAATACGGATATCCTTTTTGATCCACAAACATCTGGTCCATTACTTGCTACTATTCCCAAAGGGAAAGTAAGGGGTGTTATTACAGCCGGTAAAAAGTTGGGTTTTGAGTGTAAAGTAATAGGGGAATTGACAAATGGGAAGCCCTACATTGAGGTATTATAGAGGTTTCATTCTATTATTTGCTCTTTGCAATATGCTATCAACTGTTAAACTAAGCCCCTTTCGAGATATGTCTCCTATTTTTATGGTAGCAAATACTTGTTTTTTCTTTCTTAAGAGTCCCCGTTTGTATCTGGGGTCATAGTGTTTTTCAATCAGTTGTTTTGCAAGTGCAATAAATTCTTTGTTTTTTGCCATTCTCAACCAACTCTCTACAACTTTATGCCCAGCTATCGTCGAAAGGCTCGTAATTTGTTTTTCTAATAAATCTAGATCAGTTGTTATTTCAGAGTATTCTTCAACTAAAAATTGTGCCCTCTGTTCAACTGTAGCCGATATTTCAATTTGTGGAGAGCTTTTCATTAACTTCCAAAATTCTTTAGGTATATGCAAGTTTCCAATTTTATTAGATTCAGCTTCTACAAATATTGGTTCACCAGTTTTGAGGTTTTTGAATTTATCATAGATCAAAGTTTCGAATAATTTTTGAGACGGTTGTTTCTGACCTTGTGATCCAAATACTGACCCTTTATGATTGGCTAGGCTTTCCAGATCAATAGTTTGCCCATTCCTTTCTTCTATCAAGTTAAGCAGTTTTGTTTTTGCGGTACCTGTATTACCAGTTATTAGTATTAGAAAGTAATTTTCTATATTTTTATTCAGGAATTCAGTGACATGTTTTCGAAATGACTTATAGCCTCCATCTATTACCCCCACATTCCATCCTATTTGGTCAAGTATAGTTGCAAAGGCGTAAGACCTCTGCCCACCTCGCCAACAATATACTAAAGGAAGCCAATATCGATTTTTTTCATGAATATTATCTTTTAAATGATTTGAAATGTTTCTTGAGATAAAAGCAGCACCGAGTTTTTTTGCCTCAAACTTACTACTCTCCTTATATATGGTGCCTATCATCTCACGCTCTTTATCGGAAAGAACCGGAAGATTTAGTGCAGAAGGTATATGATCAACCTCATACTCGGATGGTGACCGAACATCGATTATATCATCGAGTTTTTTCAAATTGATATCGGAAAAACTGATACGTTTAATTGCCATATCCTTATTAAAAACCTCTTTTAGAATCTTTCATTACGATATGCTGTTAATAGATTAGTATTAACTTAGGCGAAAAAATTGGAGGATACAAAAATGTTTTCAAATTTACGAAGAGTCGTTACTGGAAATGATGCAAGTGGAAAATCGTTAATAACTTTTGACGGCCCACCCCCTGCTTCGTACGAAATGGGTGCAGGAGGACTTTATGAATTATGGGACTCTTCAGGAAATGCCCTAAATTCGCAGGATAAACTTGATCGTGGGCTTGGGAAAGTAGTTCTGGGTCCACAATCTGGGGGAGTAAAGTTTCGGTATTTTGCAATCGCGCCAACTCCGAAGGGGGTCTCGAATGATGAGTTAAATAAAATGTTTGCTAAAGTATTTAGAGACATTAATGCTGCCGATGATCGTGTGGATGTAACTCGGCATCCTGGAATGCATAAAACTAAAACTTTGGACTATATAATCCTCTTAAAAGGAACTGCTAAATTAATTTTAGATAATGATGAAACCGATCTCAAGCCTTTCGATGTGGTAGTACAGAGGTCTACTAACCATGCCTGGGTATGTACCAGTCAAGACCCTGCTTTATTCATAGCAGTACTTATAGCAAATGAAGTAGATCTCTAAATTGCTCTTTCTTTTGTGTAAACCTTAAATGAAGATTTGGTTTTACATTGTGTCAATTTGTCGCTAACTTTTTTAATATAAGAATAAATATAAAAGGGGGAAGACGATGAAAAAATTATTTTTTGGTATTTTTTCTATATTAATTATTTCTATAACTTCACAACTAGCAGTGGCTAAAGAGATAAGCGTTACTTATGTCGCTGGTCATCCACCGGTATTTAGATGGGTGAAACACGTAAACAAAACATTTATTCCAGCCGTGAACAAATCTTTGGAGGGTAGCGGCCATTCTATAAAATGGAGTGAGCAATATGGGGGGTCCTTGGCAAAAGTTGGAGATGAGCTTGAAGCAGTTGAAGAAGGGTTAGCTGAGTTAGGAGGAATATCAAGCTTATTTGACCCTGCTAAACTAGCGGTACAAAACGTCACTTATTATTCTCCCTTTGTTTCAAGTGACGTTGACAAAGTATCCGAGTTAATGACAAGAATGCAGTTCGATAACAAAGATATGAAGGCAGCTTGGGAGGCGAATGGATTAATTCAGCTAGGTGGTTCCATTGCAATTGATGATTACTTGCTAATGACAACTTTCCCAGTCAATTCGATTGCCGATTTAAAGGGAAGAAAAATTGGAGCTCCTGGCCCTGCTGTTACTTGGTTGAAGGGAACAGGAGCAGTCGGAGTATCCGGTAATCTGACCACTTACAACAATGAAATAAAAGCAGGGGTATATGACGGAGTAATAGTTTTTGCTTCTGCAGCATTGCCTGGCAAACTTCATGAGGTAGCCCCATATATTACAAAAGTTGGGTTTGGGGCTCAATATGCTGGCTCAATTGCGGCTAATAAAGATTGGTTTGAGTCTCAACCTGATGTTGTGCAGAAGGCTCTAATAAACGCCGGTGAAACATACCGAGTTGCATATCAAAAAGATCTAGGTGCATCAGTTGCTAAATTTCTGTCTATAATGGAATCTCAAGGAGCAAAGGTTTCTGAAGCTAGTCCCGAGATGAGGAAAAAGTGGGCTGCTGGAATGGATAATGTTGCTATGGAGTGGGCTAAAAAACTAGACTCTTCTGGTGTGAATGGAACTGCAGTTTTAAAAGCCTATATGGACACGATGAGAGCTGCAGGAGCAAAGCCGGTTAGAAACTGGGATAAAGAGTAAAGACAAGTATCTTTAGTAATATTTGAGGTGCCTTTTGACTAAGGCGCCTCACTTTTTTTAAATTTTATTTCTTCATATACAGATGGGTTTAACAAAGCTTATATTTTCAAAAATGGAACTGTTCTTCAATTTTATTACGCAGAGTTTTAATATAATAGGGACGATATTAATCATTTTTATAATGATAATAGTCAATGCTGATGTAATAGGTAGGGAATTGTTTCTAATGCCTATTGCAGGTGTCCCAATGATGGTATCAATGTCTATTGTTGCAATAGTTTTTTTGCAAACGCCTCAAACATTTAATCGAGGCAGACTTACTCAAAATGTATCTATATTAAATGCCATTGGACGAAGAACGCCTTTAGTAAAATTACTATTAGACATCACATATTCTATTGCAGCTTTTTTCTTAATTTTACAGATATTCAAGTCGACTTATCCTTTGTTTATAAAATCTTGGGTAAGAAATACTTATGAGGGAACCATAGGAGATTTTACAGCACCAATCTGGCCCATAAAACTTGTCATCCTTTTGGGGTGTTTTTTACTGATGGTACAAATCATGTTATTTGGTATTAGGCAAGTGATAAAATATTATGATCCAACACATCAAGAAAATGAATCAGAAAAGATTAATGCGGAGGATATGGCTCTAAGGTTAGTTGCACAAAATACGAAAAAGATAATCACGGGAACTGAGGAAAAAGAACCCGCAGAGAGGAACTAAATTGATTGTTTTTTGCTTCAGAGATTTCTTTATAAAGAAGCCTTGCTAATGACCCCTTTTGATATTGGACTATACTCACTGGTTGCAATTGTAATACTTGTTTATATGGGCTTTTGGGTTCCCTTTGCTTTGATGCTTTCTTCCTATATAGGAGTTTGGTTGATAAAAGACTCCTCTATTTTAGCAGGAAAATTACTAGCACTGGCAGCATCTGAAACCATTTCAAGCTATTTTTTTGGAGTAGTGCCATTGTTCGTATTCATGGGAAATGTTGTTTCAGCTACAGGGATGGGAGAAGATGCCTATGACGTTGCTAATCAAGCATTTAGAAAAATCAAAGGTGGTTTGGCTATCGGAACAGTTGGGGCCAACGCAGTATTTGCGGCTGTAACGGGTATATCAATAGCATCAGCAGCAGTATTTACTAAAATTGCGGTTCCCCACATGGTCAAGTTTGGTTATTCACCGAGGTTTTCGGTAGGCGTGGTTGCAGGGTCTTCAGTTCTGGGAATGCTTATTCCTCCAAGCTTATTGTTAATTTTATATGGTATTTTAACGGAACAATCAATCGGGGATTTATTTGTTGCTGCAATTATTCCAGGGATCTTGTTAGCAATAGTTTTTGGCTTTGGAATTTTTATTCTATGTATTTTTTGGAAAAAATTTGTATTTTCAGAAGAAGTTCAAACTTTTGATGATATTGACCTAATGCCGTTGAAAGATTTTTGCTTAAAATGTTTGCCTTTAATTTTTTTAATTTTCATAGTTTTAGGAGGTATTTATGGAGGGATTTTTACTCCAATAGAAGCGGGAGCTATCGGTAGTCTTGGATCAGTAATAATAGGTATTTTGAAAAGACGGCTTTCATTGAAAGTCCTTTGGGAGGTACTCGTCGAAACTGGCTATATAACGGCTACAATATCTTTCATTATCATAGCGGCACAGATGTATGCCAGAATGTTGGCTCTTTCTGGAATGCCAGCAGAGTTTGGTTCGTTTGTGGTTGGTTCAGACCTAAGCATAATGGGTATTATAATTCTTTATATAATTCTCATTATACTGATGGGAACGATATTAGATAGTGGATCAATAATGTTGATACTAGTACCTTTAATGTATCCTATATTGGTCTCTCTGAATATTGATTTGATTTGGTTTGGCATAGTCACCGTTATTGCCGTTGAGGTAGGGCTCCTTACTCCTCCTTTAGGCATATCTATATTTGTTATTAAGTCTTCTCTAGATAATGATAAAATATCTTTGGGAGACATATTCGCGGGCGCGGCACCATTTGCTTTAATGATGGTTGCAGTATTGTTACTTGTGATTGTTTTCCCAATTTTGACAACAATTCTTTTATGAGAGGAAAAAATGCCAAGAAAATTTATTGATCTTTCGGTAGCCTTAGAAACGGGTATTGTTTCAGATCCCCCTATGGCTCTTCCCGAAATTGAGTATGTAGATCACGCTATGTCAGCAGATCAAATCTGTTCCTTTTTTCCAGGACTCGACAAAAAAGATTTGCCCGGTGAAGAAGGTTGGGCCGTGGAAAATCTGAAAATAAGTACTCATAATGGTACACATTTAGATGCTCCTTATCATTACCATTCTACAATGGATGGTGGAAAACGAGCCATTACAATTGATGAGGTTCCTTTGGATTGGTGCTTTAATGATGGTGTAAAATTAGACTTCAGGCATTTTGAGGACGGTTATGTGGTGACTCCCAACGACATAGATGCTGAACTAGATAGAATAGGTTATCAAATTAAACCCTTTGATATAGTCTTGATCAACACGTCAGCCGGGGAGAGATACGGTTACGATGATTATTTACTCAAAGGCTGCGGTATGGGTCGAGAAGCAACTCTTCATCTAACTAGTAAGGGAGTTAAAATTACTGGAACGGATGCATGGAGTTGGGATGCGCCATTTTCTCATACAGCCAAAAGATATGCTGAGAGTAAGGATTCTTCTATAATTTGGGAGGGACATAGAGCTGGTATGGAAAGAGCATATTGTCACATTGAAAAGCTGAGCTCATTAGAAAAACTACCTGACTTTGGTTTTTTGGTTTCTTGCTTTCCTTTTAAAATAAAGAAAGCATCAGCTGGATTCATTAGAGCAGTAGCAATCCTGGAAGAATAATCAGAAAGAAGAAATATGAACAATAAATTAGATTTAGAAAATTTACCAGATGAAGCAGAAGTAAAGTTTACTTGCAATGGCCAAGCTGTTGGAAAAATGAGAAATGAACTTAAAGTAGATATGGTGTCTCCAATAAAGGAGACATTCCACTTGGCTACTGACGAAGGTTCTTTTCATGGAGGTGATGCTACTGCCCCACCGCCACTTGCTTTATTTATAGCAAGTCTTACTGGTTGTATAATGACACAAATTAGGGCGTTCTCTAAAAGAATGAAAATTGAAATAAACGATTTAAAGGTTGATAGCCGAATTATATGGAAATGGAAAAAACTCGATAATATTTATGAAACGGCTCCTCAAAGTTTCGAATTAGATGTATTCATAGAAAGCAGTGAACCTTTAGAAAGAGTGAAAAATTTAATTGCGGCAGCTAAAAAGGGTTGCTTTATTGAGCAAACTTTAGGTCAAAAAAATATTATTAACCATAAGTTAAGGGATGGTGACAACTGGGTTGATGTATAAAGTTGACTTAGTTTGGTAAAGCTCTTTTTATAATTTCGTCAAAATTTGTATTTGAATTTAGAGTTCCAAAAGCTCCAGTCCAGTTGCCTCCAAGGCGACTACTACAAAAGGCCGAAGCTATTTCTTCATTACAATTTGTCAAGAAAATAGAAGCCTGCATCAGTGTTGCTAATCGTTCTGTTATAGATCTTGATTTTATTTCTAGATCCTCCGGATTTTTTAACTCAAGAAATAAATTATTAACATTCAAATCATAGTAAGAATTTAACCCTCTCGCGTTCTCTAACTCGTTGAAAACTGAAGAAATAGCGTTTTTATCCTTTTGCATGGCCCTCAAAACATCGACACACATAACGTTACCACTTCCTTCCCAAATACTATTTAGAGGAGCTTCTCGATATAATCTAGGCATAATTGATTCTTCTATGTATCCCGGTCCACCATGACATTCCAAGGCCTCAAAAATCAGATACGGTGCCCTTTTAGTTATCCAATACTTACTCACAGTCGTGAATATTCGCGATATTGATTTTTCGTTTTCATCCTCTTCCTGACAATCAACTGACCTAGCTACTCTCATAGCAAGATTAGCTGCCGCGTCGCTTTCTAAAATCATATCTGCTATGACATTCTTCATAAGAGGTTGATCAATCAATTTCTTCTGGAAAGCGGATCTATGGGTCGTGTGGTGTAGGACCTGAACAACTGCTTGGCGCATTAAAGACGCTGAGCTGACAGCACAGTAAATTCTGTTTCCTATAACCATATCGAGTATAGTCTTAATTCCCTTACCTTCTTCTCCAATCATTGTGCCAAACGTATCATCAAGCTCAATTTCAGAGGATGCATTCGACCTATTTCCAAGCTTGTCTTTTAGTCTTTGGATGAAAAAACTATTTCGTTCCCCATCTGGTTTCCATCTTGGAACAAGAAAGCACGACAAACCGACATTAGTGTTGGCTAGCACAAGAAAGGCATCGCACATTGGGGCTGAACAAAAATACTTATGACCGGTAAGAAGATATTCCGATCCATTGCCAACAGTTAAGGACACCGGTTTTGCTCGTGTAGAGTTAGCTCTAACATCTGATCCGCCTTGTTTCTCAGTCATAAACATGCCTATTGTAGCACCCAATTTCTGATCAATGGGGATATCTCTATCGTCATACTGATTTGATAGTAACTTTGGTAACCATTGAGCTTCTAACTCTTTATTATGCTTCAGTGCGGGAATAACAGAGTACGTCATTGCCATGGGGCACATAACACCTCCCTCAACCTGATTAAACATATAAGTGAGTGCCATATGTGCGACCTGGGATCCTTCTTTTTTATGGTTCCATGCAAAACTTGGTATCTCATTTTTTATAGCTACTCCCAAGAGGTGGTGGTAAGAAGGATGATAATCGACGTAGTTAATTCTATTGCCATATTGATCGAATGCCTTTAATTCTGGGGGATTTTTATTTGCCTTCTCAGCATGATCAAACATTTCAGTGCAGCCCATCAAACGTCCAAAAGCACTTAAATTTTTTTCTGCCCAACCTGCGCCTTCTCTATTAACAGCATCTCTAAGATTTTTATCATTTTTCCATAAATCTTGATTGCCCATATATGGCGGCATGTTTTCAACTTCATGGGTAGGTAATTGTTTGATTGGTCTGAGATGGTTCATATTATTTATTCCATTTGATTAAGTGAAACCACACTATTTATTCCTATAGTCCCTGGGGTCCTCACACTACAGTAAACGCCAAAATCCTGGTGGCCAAAACGTTCATTAAGTATACTTATGGTATCACAATTATGTTGGCCTGTCTTAGTATTAGTTTTAGTAGCATTACATCGCTCAATTCTATCCACGACCTTTAACTCTACGCCATCAATTTTAATTAATTCACCAACCCAATCAAATTCAGTCCATGGCTTCCCAGTTCGTATCCATATATTTCCTCTAAACCTCTCAGGTTCCAAGCTAATCTCTGCTTTTTTAGAGAGATCTTCTAGAGAGTCCAACGAGTTGATAGAGATTGACTGGAAAGGAGTGTCTGTGAGAGCCGTATCGGCTACGCACACTAATTTGGTAGGTTTCGGAAATTTATCAGAACAAATAGGTAGCAACCAGTTCACAAAGGTTTCTCGGTCAGTATGATCACTAAGGTCTATTGATATAGGTTTTAAATCGGGATGTCTAAAAGTATATTTTTGATCATCAGTCCTTATTGACTCGACGGCTGATAGTGTCGGCATAATTGAGCCTCTTAGAAACTTAGTACATGGTTGCCACTCATTTGATAATTCGTCAAAAGAACTTTTTTCATGTACCAGGGCCCAACTTCTGTCAAACGGAAGAGCTTTTCTTCTTTCTAACTTAATCTGTGTAACTTCTTCACGACTTATCGATTTTATTGGATGTCGAAAAATCTTTTCCACTCTAATAGGCAGGGCGCTTCCTAAATTCATTATGGCCTCATGGTTACAAGGTAAGGTTTTGGATTGTTCAATCGGTAAGCTTTAAGCGCGAGTTCTAGCCAAGATATTAGTCTTGGACGCGTTTCCCTGGGATCTATCAAATCATGGGCAGAAAAACCTTCTGCTCTTGGAATTGGTGATTGTCGTTGAGCTAATTGATCCTCAAGCTCCTTCTGTTTTTTTTCAGGATTTTTAGCCATAGCAATTTCCTTTGAAAAAGCAACGGCAACGCCACCTTCTACTGGTAAAGCACCACTGAGGGCACTAGGCCAAAGTAATGTAAAGCTATCAGGCCCATAGTGTGCAGTAGCTGCTACTCCAAAAGATTTATGCATATGTACAGACGCCCATGGCACTCTTGATTGCATTATCGCGGATATGGCAGCTGTGCCAAATCGAATTGTGCCACTTTTTTCTGATTCTGGCCCAATCATGAAGCCTGGTTCATCTACCAAACTGATAATGGGAATATGGAAACTGTTACAAAAATCAGAAAACCTTTCTAATTTCTTTGAGGCACTGGTTGTCATCGCCCCTGCGTAGAACATGCAGTCATTAGCGATAACGCCAACTGATTGACCATTAAGTCTACCTAAGCCTGTTACGAGGCTTGGACCATATTTTTTACCGATCTCGAAAAAGGTGCTTTGATCATCATTTATATCTAGTAGGGATGTGATGATTTTTCGGACGCTATATGGTCTGCGTCTATCTTTTGGTATTATATCGATTAATAACTCATCACAACGATCCTCCTTGTCGTTAGTAGAAATAGAGTCTGGGAACGTCCAAGCATTATCCGGCACGAAGGAAAGAAATGTTTTTATTTGTCCGAAAGCGTCATCTTCTGTTTTTGCAAAGTTGTTTATTACTCCGCTTTTTAAGTGTACGTCGGGTCCACCAAGAGCTTCTTTTGTAACATCTATATTTAATGCTCTTTTTACGACTTTTGGCCCTGCTATAAGTACTAACGAGCTCTCTGTCATTACTGAAAAGTGTGAAGCTACGAGACGAGATGCAGGTAGTCCAGCTACTGGTCCCAATGCAGCCGTCGCCACGGGAACCTCTCCCAAAGTGTTAGCAAGCGAAATAAATCGTGAAGGCGTATATACGGCATCGCTCGTTGGTCGATTGCTTTTTTCTTGATTGGTGCCACCAACGGATCCCCCAGCTCCTTCATGCAATCGAATTAAAGGGACCTTGTATTTTAGCGCTAGTTCTTCTGTGTAAATACTTTTCCTCAAACCGGCAGCATTTGGTGATCCACCTTTTAAAGAAAAATCTTCTCCTCCTATCACCACTGGTCTTTTATTGATTCTCCCAAATCCTAGTATAAAGTTTCCGGGAGTAAATTTGTTGAGTGATCCATTATCATCATACTCTGAGAAACCAGCACTTTTACCAATTTCATTGAAAGATTTATTATCTAGTATCCTGCTAATCCTCTCCCTTATAGGTAGTCGACCTTTTTTATACTGTAACTCCACAGACTCTTTGCCACCCATCTGGTCAGCAAAATTTCTCTTGTCATTGATTTCTTTTGCTTCTTTTTCCCAAGTCAACGCCTATCTCCAATTTACTGTGCCTGGATCCTGTTGAGTTTTTCGATAAACTCTTTTTCGTTATAAAAATTTTTTTTACCGATCACAACAAGCACAAGCTCCTTCTCATTTTCTGCTTTTTCAATTTCCAAAGTCAATCCATCATATTGGATTGTACATACTTCTCCCTTTTTATTTTTAAAAAATCCTTTTGCTCTTTCGATATTATAAACTGGATCCTGCAAAAGTGTGCTCAGCCTATCAGCATTAATTGTTCCAGTCGGTTTAATAGTTGAAGAGATAAATCCATGAATCTGTTTTTTCTCTAATTTTATTTTGGCACTTTTATCTTTTTCATCGGGGCCAAAGTCTAGAAGCATTTCTTTTTCTTCAATGTGTGCGTTTATCGTTTGGAGAAACTTTCGTATTTCAAAACGTTTTGATAGAGTGTTGATACAATTTGATAGCTCATCTTCTTCAAGCAAATCAATCTTATTTAATACCAAAAGATCATGTTGATCAATTTGTAAACTAATAGTATCGCTAATATATACATCGTTTAATTGTGCTTGCAATCGAGATGCATCTGTTAATAATACGGTCCCATGAAATGACAGGAAGTTCATGAGGGATATAGTTTGGATAATTTTAGAAGGTAAAGCAATTCCGCTCGCCTCAAGCACAATATGATCTGGTAAAAACTCACTTGAATTCATACTCTCCAATGTCTCTATCAACTCATTTCCATAGCTACAGCAGACACATCCTCCTGCAATGCTCATAACGGAGTCAGTTCTGGCCTCAACTAATGACACGTCAATATTAACGTCACCAAAGTCATTAACTAGTAGAGCTATTCTCTTCTTAGTTGTCCTAAGTAGGTTATTTATTAAAGTCGTTTTCCCTGTTCCAAGGTAGCCGGATATCAATGTCAAAGGAATGCCCATTATTACGTGTTATCATCAATAATGTGTGGATTGCCACCTTTAATTGTCCCTAAGATTTTTTGATCTTTAAATTTAATCTCATCAACATCAAAAGGATCCTCTTCTAGGACGCAGCAATCCGCTTTTTTACCTGTTTCTAGTGACCCTACTTCATGATCTATCTTAAGAGTAAACGCGGCTCCTAAAGTGATTGCATATAAAGCTTCCATTTTACTAATTTTTTCATAATCTCCCAAAATCCTTCCTGAAAATGTTAATCTATTCATAGCACACCAAGCTGTAAATAATGGGCCAAGTGGAGTTACCGGGGCATCGGAGTGTATTGCCAAAGGGACTTTTTCTTGTAGTGCTGTTTTACAGGCATTCATTCGATGAGCTCTTTCTGGTCCGACTGTTAGCGAGTAATGTTCATCTCCCCAATAAAAATGGTGGTTAGAAAATAAGTTTGCGCAAATGCCAAGTTTATGCATCCTTTTAAATTGAGCAGTAGATGCAAGCTGACAATGTTGCAAAGTAAATCTATGATCATTTTTAGGAAATTTAGCCAGAGCACCTTCTAGACAATCGAGAGCCAATTCCGTAGCCTCGTCTCCATTAGTATGCGTATGTACTAAAATATTCTTCTCTAATGCCAACTCATAGGCTTCTTGTATATGTTCTGGTGCAGTATACCACATGCCATTCGGAGCTCCGTTATAATATCCGGGCCATTTCAGTCTAGCCGTGAAGCCTTGTATTGAGCCATCGGCAACAATTTTAATTGAGCCTAATCTTAAATTTTCCGTAGATTTTTTTTTGAGCTCTAAGACTTTAGGGATTAATTCCTTTGGGCTTATTCCTTGCATATATCGTAATGAAACGATTCGAGCTGGAAAATCTACTTCTGACGTTACCCTTAGCATCATTTCAACAGCTTCATCTGTTTGAAGGTTCGCTAGATCTGCCGCAGTAGTGACCCCGGCTCTGGCACATATTTTTCCAAAATTTCTTAGACCTTCTGCATCTCCTGAAAGCCAATCCTTGCCTAAGCCTACATGTCTAGTTATCAAAGCAATGGTTTCAGCCCCTCTTATCTCCCCAGACGGAAGACCATCGTCACCGAGAGGAATACCCTCATGATTTATACCTGTTCTCAAAAATCCTGCCAGCTTTAAGCCTACTGAGTTTATATTCAGCTTATGTCCAGATGCATGTAGTATTCCTATCGGTCTTTGATCTGAAACCACATCTAGTATTTTTCTGTCTAATGCTTTGTCGTCAAAATAAATTGGGTCTAATCCCCACCCTGCTAGTGGCTCGTTTGGGTCTAATAGTTTTTCATTTTCTTGTTTAAGTTTCTGAATAAGCTCTTTTAAATTTTTAACGCCAAGGCATATTATGCCGTCTGGCTGTTGTCTGTCAAAATACCCACAATATAATTTGCTCCACAATGCACCTTCAAATAAATGACTATGCCCCTCAACGAGACCCGGCATTAAAACGTAATTTTCAAAACTTTTATCTAGTTCGTATTTGCCCTCAGGTTTAATTGTGTTAAGGTCTCCGACCTGAACAATTTTACCGTCCAGAACACTCATGTATTGTGCCTCTGGATTTCTAGGGTTCATTGTAATTATTTTTTTTGCCTTAAAAACTTTTAACAAAACTAACCTTTCAAAAAAAACTTCTGTTTATACGAAAGCTTGATATCATTAATATTAAATGTGACTTTTGAATGATAATCAATCAAATGTTTCTATTGCAAATTGGTTTACCTAAGGTCAATCTAATTTAATTGAGGCTTTAAGCGAAAATCGGGCAAAAATTCAATTAACAGAAAGGTCGAGAAATGAAAAAACATTTTTTAAAAACGTTACTTCTCACTGCTACTCTTATTTTTACGTCATTAGGCGTAAGTTTTGCAGAGCCAAAAAAGGGCGGTACTCTGATAGCTGCTGTAGGAAATAATCCACGGCATTTAAATCCAGCTGTTCAATCAGGTATTGTGACTGGGTTTCCAGGAGCGCAACTCTTTGCGACACCAATTCGATATGACAATAATTGGGAACCACAGCCCTATCTTGCGCAGTCATGGGAAATAAGTGATGGTGGAAAGACAGTTAAATTAAACCTTGTAAAAGATGCAGTTTTCCATGATGGGGTTCCAATTAAGTCTAGTGACGTCAAGTTTTCACTTGAAACGATTAAGAAGCATCATCCGTTCAAAACTATGTTCGCTCCTGTTGTTTCGGTGGAAACACCTGATGAGCATACTGCGGTTTTAAAATTATCATCTCCTCACCCCGCTCTAATGCTAGCCATGTCATCACAATTGATGGCAATAATACCTGAGCACGTGTATGGAGATGGTCAAGATCCAGCAGCGCACCCACAAAACTCCGAGAATGTTGTTGGTTCGGGTCCCTTCAAGCTCGTAGAATTTAAGTCGGGTGAACATATAATACTGGAGAGATTTGATGATTTTTTTATCGATGGCAGACCATATCTAGATAAGATGGTTCTAAAAATTATCAGAGATCCAGCAACCAGAACAATCGGTCTTGAGAATGGCGAAATTGATTTTTATGCTTTTGAAAATGTACCTACAAATATTAATAGGTTGAAAAAGAACGCAAACCTTAACGTAACACCTGATGGATATGCAGCCATCGGACCAATCGATTGGCTAGCTTTCAATACAAAAAGCGGAAAAACGGCTGATGTAAATGTGAGGCGGGCTATCGCCTATGCAATAGACAGAAACTTTATTCTTAAAGCGATTATGCTCGGAGTTGCTGATGAGGCGCGTACAGGTATTCACCCAGGAAGTCCATATTATGAGCCAAATGTCGAAGCGTATGATTTCGATATTGATAAGGCCAATAAAATTCTTGACGATGCCGGTTATAAGAAAGGAAGTGACGGTATGCGCTTTGGGTTAACTGTAGACTTCGGTTGGCCCGGTCTAAGACCCAATGCGGAATACACAAAGGCGGCACTCAAGAGAATTGGTATTGACGTTACAGTTAGGCAGTCTGCTGATTTTCCGTCATGGGCGCAAACTGTAAGCAACCATAATTTTGATCTAACCTGGGATACCGTTTTTAATTGGGGGGATCCGGTTATAGGTGTTCACAGAACCTATCAGACTTCTAATATAAAAAAGGGAGTAATCTGGTCAAATACTCAACAATATAGTAATCCAAAAGTGGATGCTATAATGGAGAAGGCCGGAGTAGAAAACGATATGGTTAAGCGAAAAGCTCTATATTCAGAGCTTCAAAAAATGCTAGCAAACGACTTGCCCGTATATTGGACAAATACTCTGCCTTATCATACCATTTACAGCAATAAGGTTGGTAATCCTCCTATGGGAATTTGGGCAACCAGCTCTCCAATGGATATGACATATATCAAAGAGTAAACCAAAACGATGAGAAGGGGCATAAGTTGCCCCTTCTTGTTTCCCATCAACTCATTTCAGTTATTTATATATGCCATTTTTTGTTTCACTGATTAGGCGCCTTTTATCCATGCTTTTGGTTTTGCTTGTTGTAGTCGTCTTAAACTTTCTCATGTTGCATTTAGCTCCTGGTGATATAGCCGACACAATTGCCCAAACAATGGGGGGTGCAGATGAGCAAGATATGGCCGAGCTTAGAAAGCGGTACGGACTTGACCAACCGTTTTTTATTCAGTTGTTTAACTATATTGTAAGGGTTGCTTTATTGGATTTTGGTCATTCTCATTTTTATAACTTACCAGTATTTGATTTAATAATGGAGAGATTTCCTGCCACTTTACTTTTGGTTTTTTCAGCACAGATATTGTCTTTATTTGTAGGCATACTTTTGGGAGTTTACGCTGCTCAAAACCCCAACGGATTATCAAGTCTTTTTGTAAATATGTTTTCACTATTTGGATACGCAGCTCCGGTATTCTGGACTGGAATTCTTTTACTTATTGCGTTCTCGCTCCACATCCCTATTTTTCCGGTCTCAGGTATGAGGGATATAACAATCGAAAGCAGTAATTTCTTTGTTCATTTCGTTGATGTACTTAGACACTTATTTTTACCTATGATAACGCTGGCCTCTATATTTTTTGCCTATTATTCGCGTCTCTGCAGAGCGAGCATGTTAGAAGTACTGGGGGCGGACTTTGTTAGAACTGCAAAAGCAAAAGGACTATCAAAGAAGGACGTATTATTAAAGCACGCATTAAAGAATTCTTTATCCCCGGTTATAACTTTCGCTGGACTGAGCTTCTCTGCCGTTGTCTCAGGAGCCATTCTGGTAGAAACGGTTTACAGTTGGCCAGGTTTGGGAACATTAGCATTTAATTCAATTATATCTAGGGATACACCGGTTTTACTAGGTATTCTGATTTTCTCAACTCTCATGGTAACAGTAGGAAATCTTTTAACGGATTTAACGTTAAAAGCCTTAGACCCAAGGATAAAAATTTGAGGTTTCAAAATGTTAGAAAATGAAGAAATTAAAGAACCAGCTATCAGGCCTGTCAAAGAAATTTTTCTGACATTCTTCAAGAGTTACTCAGCCGTCACAGGACTGATGATTCTTGTTGGTATCGCGGTGATGGGCTTTATTGGACCGCTCTTTTATCCTACTGACCCCTTTGATATGGTATGGATGCCTTTTTCACCTCCGGGAGCCGATGGGTTTCTATTAGGAACAGATTATTTGGGTCGCGATATTTTATCTCAAATTATCAACGGTGCGCGTGTTTCGATCGCAATAGGTTTTTCAGCTGCTTTAGTTTCCTGTTTTATAGGTGTTGGTATAGGTTCATTTGCTGGTTTTTATGGCGGTTGGGTAGAAGAAACATTGATGAGACTAACCGAATTTTTTCAAGTTTTACCTACCTTATTGTTTGCTATGGTGATAGTGGCATTATTTGGTTCATCTGTACTTTCTATCACCCTAGCGATAGGAGCAGTGAGCTGGGCAAGTGTTGCTAGAATTACAAGATCAGAGTTTTTAAGAATAAAGGAGCTTGATTTTGTCTTGGCCTCACGTGCCTCGGGAAGCAATAACTTGGCTCTAATTTTCAGGGTTATTTTACCGAACGCGGCAGCACCAATAATTGTGCAGTCAGCGTTGTTGGTAGGGGCGGCAATTACATTTGAGGCGGGCCTCGCTTTTCTAGGTTTATCAGACCCAAATGTCATAAGTTGGGGTCAGGTAATAGGGTCGAATAGAATATATATTCTTGATGCCACATATACTGTAACAATTCCAGGAATAGCAATTTTTATAACGGTGCTAGCTATATCTCTTGTGGGTGATGGTCTTAATGATGCGTTAAACCCAAAACTTAGGTCAAGGTAATGGAAAACCTAGTTTCAATAAATAATCTGAATATAGAGGCAAGGACAAGAGCCGGCACTCTAAAAGTTGTGAATGATCTTTCTTTTACGATAAAAGAAGGTGAGACTTTGTGTGTAGTTGGAGAGTCAGGGTGTGGAAAATCTGTAACAGCATTGTCATTGATGAGTTTATTGCCTGAGGGAATATTAAAGGTTTCATCAGGAGATATATTATTCAACAATACCAATCTAGCTCAATTATCAGAGGCAGAGCTTGAGGGTATAAGAGGCAATGAAGTTTCAATGATATTTCAGGAGCCTATGACCTCTCTCAATCCTCTTTTTACAGTTGGAGAACAGGTTTCAGAAGTTATCCGGCGGCATAAAAATCTAAATAAAGAAAAAGCATGGGCAAGCGCCGTTGAGTTACTAGATGCCGTAAAGATTCCTAATCCAGATAAAAGAGCTTTTGATTATCCCTTCCAATTATCTGGTGGGCAACGACAAAGAGTTATGATTGCAATTGCGCTAGCGTGCCAACCAAAAATCTTGATCGCAGATGAGCCAACAACAGCTTTGGATGTAACCATTCAAGCAGAGATACTCGCTTTGATAAATCGGTTGAAGGAAGAAACAGGTACGGCAGTGATGTTTATTACTCACGACATGGCGGTGGTAGCGCAAATGGCGGATCGTGTTGTGGTTATGCAACCAGGTAAGAAAGTCGAAGAGGGAACAGTGCATGAGATTTTCAATAATCCCCAGCATGATTATACGAAGTCACTTTTAGCGGCAGTTCCAAAACTTGGAGAGATGGCAAGTAAGAAATACCCCGAACCTATGCGGTTAGTAGGAGAGAAAAAGACAAAGGCCCTAAGGCCCATTGTTGGAACGAATGAGCCCCTGCTTAAAGTGAACAATCTGGTGACCCGCTACCCGGTTAAAGGGGGCGTATTGAGACGAACGGTAGCACGTGTTCACGCTGTTGAAGACGTATCTTTTACCATCATGAAAGGAAAGACACTCTCACTTGTTGGTGAATCAGGGTGCGGTAAGTCAACGGTGGGACGCTCGCTCATTCGATTGGTAGAACCAACATCAGGGGATGTGAATTTAGATGGCCAGAATATACTATCACTAAATCCAAAGGATATGCGGAAAGCCCGGAGTAATATCCAGATGGTCTTTCAAGATCCTTTCTCATCATTAAACCCGCAACGACCACTTTTTGATCAAGTAGCGGAACCGTTGCGTAATTACGGAACGGTGAAGCGTGAAGTATTGCAAGAGAAGATTGGAAATCTTTTTGATCGTGTAAAGTTACCACGAAGTTTTATGCAACGCTATCCGCATCAACTTTCTGGTGGTCAGCGTCAGCGGATAGCCATTGCGCGTGCACTAGCGCTTAACCCTAAATTGATTATTGCGGATGAAGCGGTAAGTGCGTTGGATGTATCGGTACAAGCTCAAGTATTAAACTTGATGATGGAACTCCAGGTTGATTTGGGATTATCCTTTTTATTCATCAGTCATGATATGGCAGTTGTTGAGCGTGTAAGTCATGATGTTGGTGTTATGTACCTGGGTCGCCTGGTAGAGATAGGTCCTAGACCATCGATCTTCCGTAACCCGCAACATCCTTATACACAGGATCTTTTGAAAGCGGTGCCTATTGCGGATCCAGACAAGAGGAAGTCGGAAAGAGATCTAAACTTCAAACCGCTTCCATCACCTATTCATGATCTGTCCCATGATCCAGCGCCTTCGGAATATAAAGAGGTAGCAAAAGACCACTATGTACTAACAACTGATTGTGGGTATTAAATTTTAAATTGAGAAAGTAGATATAATGCAAAGTATGTTAAATGATATCGATCGAGCACGAGAAGTATTGCGAGGAAAAATTGTGAATACTCCAATGCTTAATTTGAATGAAGACGATTTCCATGAAATTCTTCCAGATAATTCAGAGGTATCTATAAAGCTGGAATTATTTCAGCAAACGGGCTCGTTTAAAGCGAGGGGAGTGGCAATTGGGCTAGAGTCTTTAGAAGAGCATAAAAAAGCACAAGGCATTGTCACAGTAACGGGAGGAAATCATGGTATTGCAACTGCTTGGGGTGCAAGTAAATACAGTATATCTGCAAAAATCATAATGCCTAAGACGGCTGATCCATTTAGAATTGAAAAATGCCGGAATCTTGGTGCTGAAGTAATACTTGCTAAAAATGTCGATGATGCCTTCAGAAAGTTAGATAAAATAGAAAAGGATGAAAACCGGTTTGTGCTTCACCCATTTAATCAAGAAAACATGATTATTGGTTCAGCTACTTGCTGTGCTGAGATTATAGATCAGATGGGTGATATCGATATATTAATTATACCTATCGGGGGAGGTGGTTTGATAGGTGGCATGGCGCACTATCTTGAACAAATTAATTCTTCTGTCGAACTGTTAGGCGTGGAGCCTACAGGAGCGGATAGTTTCGCACAAAGCTTAGAAAGTGATAGTGCGGTGAGAATTAATAAAGTGGAAACAATAGCCGACAGCTTAGGCGCTCCAATGGCCATGGACTTTTCTTTCAACATCGCAAAAAAGAGAGTAAAGCAAGTTGAAAAAGTTACTGATGATGAAATACGCAGAGCAATGATTACCATGAGAGATAGGCTTGGATTTATTGTTGAACCTGCCTGTGCTACCTCTTTAGCGGGACTGTTAGAGCGATATAAAAAGAAATGTGAGGGAAAAAAAGTTGGAATAATTGCATGTGGCTCAAATATTTCATTCGAAAGATATAATGAAATATTAAAAGACTATAAAGACTAACTCCACCACCTGAATAATCCTACTATCGCAGCACAGGAATAAAAGAATTGTAATAAAAGTATTCCACGATGACGATTTAAGTAGGCCCATACTCCAATTGAAATAGCGGAAACTAAAAGTAAGAAAAACCCTATAACCTCCAAACCTAGGTTCAATGCTACAAATACTGAATAGAAGATTGCTGTAATTACCCCTAGCCATTCAAAAATATAATAATCCTTTTTTTTAATCATTAGGCTTTCTCTTTTTTAAATGAGTAAAGTTAAATACTCCGTTTAAGTGTCTGGGATCAATATCCGGTTCAAAAATCTTATGTTTAACAACTTTTTGGGTTCCAGTTACTGGAAGATCATCCATGAATAAGATATACCCTGGGGCCTTGAAGTAAGCCATCTTTTCTAAGGCATGATTGAAAAGAATTTCTGCTACCTCTTTAGATTTCTTCTTGCCGTCTTCAAGAACTACGCAGGCCATAACTTCTTCCTCTCTGATAGCATCTTTCACTGCTATGCAAGCAATCTTGGACACAATTTCTATTTCAAAGAGGCAGTTTTCAACTTCTGCCGCAGCGATATTTTCTCCAGCACGCCTGATAATATTTTTTGCTCGATCGACAAAGTACAACATCCCTGTTTCGTCCATAGTCACCGTATCACCAGTATGAAACCAACCATTGTCCCATGCTTCTTCAGTTTCTTTTTCTTTGTTCAGATACCCACTAAAAGCACCCACTCTAGGTGTTTTCTCTGAATGCCTGACTACCATTTCACCTGGCCTACCTCGTGCAACTTCCTGATCATTTTCATCTACTACTTTAACTTGGAGATCTTCACGGGGTCTTCCCATTGCTCTGGTATGGATCTGCCTCGGTTCCTCGTTATTATAGAGCACTCGACACATTTCCGTCATGCCCCAGCACTCTATTAATGGAATACCAAATCGGGTCTCAAATTCTTGATGCAAAGCGGGTTCCACTCCTGCACCGAATCCGACCCTAAGTTTGCCAAGAGATGCTTTTGTTGCAGACTGATCAGACAATAAAACAGCGATAATAACACCTAAATAATGAAAAATTGTTGCTTCTGTCTCATTGATATCTTCCCACCAACTTGAAATGCTGAAACGCTCTGGTTGAATGAGGCTATTCCCAGTAAGCATGGCTGCAAAAAACGTAACTATGCCAGCATTTATGTGGTAGCTCGGTAAGGGGTTCAAAATCTTATCTTTTCCAAAAGACAAACTTATTGGCGCTCCAATATTTGCATAGACTTGGCCACACATTAGCTCATATTCATGGGATAATATGCATCCCTTAGGTCTTCCTGTTGTTCCAGAAGTATAGAGTAAACTTGCTTCAGTTTTTCCGTGGACCTTTGCTCCAAGATCAGATAAGGGCTTAAGTGTTTGAATAGTTTCAATTTCGTCAAAGGTGACTATTGGAACGGAAAGATCTTTGAAGGCTATGGCTGTTTTGAGCTGTTTCGTGTAATGCTCTGCACAAATTGCTAAGACAGAACCACTATCTGCTAGCAAATACGCTGTCTCGTCAGGAGAATAATCAGGATTTATAGGCACTACTGAAACTCCGATTTTATTTAGTGCTAGTTTGACAATATAATGTGCTGGAGTAGACCCTAGTAAAGTAGCAACTCGCAAATTGTTGCCATAGCCATTATCTAAAAAAATAGTTGATATCTTATTAGCTTTCTCAAACGTTTCTTGATAAGAGAAAGTCGTCATACCTTTTTGATTTCTTGAAGGAGATATTAAAAAGGGTGCAGAAGGTGTTTTTCTGCAAATATCCTCAAAGGATTTAAAAATGGTCAAATCTTGTTTATTCATTTGAAAATTTCCGAACTTTAAATGATATCTATTGTTATTCTTACCTAACGGCAATAAGATTAATTAAAAGCTTTAACGGGGGAAAGACTTAATTTCAATATATCTGACTATGACTCCACTTTCTTGTAATTGGAATTAAGTTTTCAAGGGATTTATGAACAAAATTCAAAAGATCACAAAGGGGAAACGAGACTTTTTTTCCCCAAAGGGTAGGCAAGTAGATGATCTAACTCTGGACAGGATTAAATCCATCTTAGCCGAATTGGAAATAAGAAGAGATCTTCTCATAGAGGCACTGCACAAAGTTCAAGATGCCTGTGGATACATTAGTGCTGGAGACATGGCGGCACTGGCAGATATTTTCAAATTATCTCAAGCTGAGGTATATGAGGTAGGGAGTTTTTATCATCACTTTAAAATCGTAAAAGAGGATGGAAAGAAACCCAATAAATCAAAATTAAGAATTTGTGATGGATTATCATGTGAAATGGCTGGTGCACATGCACTTTTTGACTTAGTGAAAGATGAATTGTCAGCTGAAAAAATTGAGATTGAAAAAGTCCCATGTATCGGTCGATGCGCCTCTGCACCTGCAGCACGGTTCAACAACTTACCTATCGATAATATGAACATAAAAAAGGTGAAAGAAATACATCGCGACGGAATGTCGTATGTCCTTAAGTTACCTCAATACGAGAATCTTAATGAGTATGTTAGTAGGGGTGGATACCGAACACTCAATAAACTCAAAAAAGGGGAACTAAAATCAGAAAACCTTATTAAATTGATTTCAGATTCTAAACTAAGAGGTTTAGGCGGTGCAGGATTCCCTGCTGGTAAAAAATGGGAAATTGTGAGGTCTTTCGAAGGGCCGCGTTTTATGACTGTGAACGGTGACGAAGGGGAGCCTGGCACATTTAAGGATAGGTTTTGGTTGGAAAGAAGACCTCATCAGATGTTGGAGGGGGCCTTGATTGCAGCCCATATCGTTGAAAGTGAAAAAATTTACATCTATATGCGTGATGAATATCCTGAGGTATTAGAAATATTAAAAAGAGAAATAAGTGCAATTGAAAAAGAAAACATTGCAGATATTTCTATTGAATTGAGACGAGGTGCTGGTGCATATATTTGCGGCGAAGAAAGTGCCATGATAGAAAGCATAGAAGGTAAAAGAGGCTTGCCAAGACATAGACCGCCATATATTGCTGAGGTGGGGTTATTTGGAAGACCTACGCTAAATCATAATATAGAGACTTTAAACTGGCTTCCTGAAATAATTGAAAATGGGGTTGACTGGTTTAAAAGAAGGGGATGGAACGAGGCTCATAGTGGCGTGAGATCTTTTTCAGTATCAGGTCGAGTAAAAAATCCTGGAGTAAAAATTGCTCCAGCCGGTATACCTCTTCAACAGCTAATAGTCGACTATTGTGGGGGAATGCAAGACGGACACACATTAAAGGCTTTTTTTCCTGGTGGAGCCTCTGGAGGAATACTTCCGGCCAATCTAGCGTCATTACCACTCGATTTCGGGATTTTTGAAGATTATGGGGGTTTCATTGGCTCCCATGCAATAGTGATATTATCTGATCAAGATAATATCAAAGAGGCAGCCTTGAACACTATGCGTTTTTTTAAACATGAAAGCTGTGGGCAATGTACGCCATGTAGATCTGGTACGGACAAAATGATTAGTCTACTAGAAGATAACAATAGGGAATTAGATCTTTATAACGCTCTTATCAAGGTTATGAGTGACAGTTCAATTTGTGGGCTAGGCCAAGCGGCTAGCAATTGTGTATCTCATCTCATCAAATATTTCCCAGAGGAGTTTTGATTATGAGCCTCGATAATCCAACAACTAATGAAAAAATATTTTTTACTTTAGATGGCAAATGTGTGGAAGCAAATAAAGGAGAAACCATTTGGCAAGTTGCTAAGAGATATGAAGTCACTATTCCGCATCTTTGTTGGAAAGATGCTCCTGGGTATAGAGCAGATGGAAATTGCAGAGCTTGTATGGTTGAAATAGAGGGTGAAAGAGTCTTAGCCGCTTCTTGTGTTAGAATGCCTTCAGAAGGAATGTCGGTTATATCAAAGGGAGAAAGGGTCAATAGTAATAGGAAAATTGTTTTTGACCTCCTTGCATCAGATATGCCGATTAAAGAGCAGAGCCCGGACCCAGAAGCCCATTTCTGGACGCAAGCGAAAAATGCAGATTTTGATAGCCCATCTTTTCCAAGCAGCAAACCAGGTGCAAAAAACGAAATTCCTGTAGACAGTATATTCCGCGACGCTTCACACCCATCGATTTCAGTTAATCTTGATGCGTGCATAGCTTGTGGTCTTTGTGAAAGAGCTTGTAAGGAAGTCCAGGTTAATGATGTAATCGGTATGGCAAAAAGGGGTATTGATACAGTTCCTGTTTTCGACATAGAAGACCCTATGGGAGCTTCCTCTTGTGTAGCATGTGGAGAATGCGTTCAGGCTTGCCCCACGGGTGCTTTGATGGAAAAGTCTTTGATGAATGCAGAGTCAACTAAAAGAATAGCCTATCCGGAAAAAAAGATTGAAAGCGTTTGTCCATTTTGTGGTGTTGGATGTCGTACTGAGGTAAGTGTAAAAGAAAATCAGATAATAAAAGTCGATGGCATTCAAGGTCCAGCAAATAGGGGTAAACTGTGTGTCAAAGGAAGGTTCGGAATGGACTATGTTATGCATCCTGAAAGACTTACCAAACCTTTGATAAGAAGGACAGGTATCGGGAAGGAACCAGACTGCGCATACGATTTTTCAGACATAAATGAAATTTTCAGAGAAGCAACATGGGAAGAAGCACTAGATTTAGCAGCTTCAAAATTTTTAAAAATACTTGAGCAAAAAGGAGGCCAAGCGCTTAGCGGGTTTGGGTCGGCTAAAGGAACAAACGAAGAGGCTTATTTATTCCAAAAATTTATAAGACAAGGCTTCGGCACTAATAATGTCGATCATTGTACAAGGCTATGCCATGCTTCAAGTGTTGCCGCTCTTATGGAAGGAATTGGATCAGGGGCAGTATCAGCGCCTTTCACGGCTGCAGATGACAGTGACTGTATTATGATAATAGGAGCAAGGCCGGAACAGAACCATCCGGTTGCGGCAACTTACTTTAAGCAGGCAGCCAAAAACGGGAAAAAATTAATTGTTATGGATCCGAGGAAACAGGGTTTAATGCGTTTAGCAAGCCATCCTGTTGTATTCAATGCTGGTCGCGATGTTGCAATGCTTAATGCAATGATTAATGTAATAATTGAAGAAAACTTGTATGACACACAGTATATCCAAGCTAATGTGGATGGTTTTCAATCTTTGGCCGAGAACGTAAAGGATTTCACCCCAGAGGCAATGGAAGAAGTCAGTGGAGTTAAAGCAGAATATATAAGAGAAATTGCAAGAACATATGCTACCTCAAACAACAGTATAATTTTCTGGGGAATGGGTATCAGTCAGCACGTTCATGGAACTGATAATGCCCGATGTCTCATAGCCTTATCGTTAATCACAGGTCAAATTGGTAGAAAAGGAACCGGGCTTCATCCTTTGAGAGGACAAAATAATGTTCAAGGTGCGTCTGACGCTGGCCTCATTCCCATAACATATCCCGATTACAAGTCAGTTGAGAATTCAGATATGCGCAAGCATTATGAAGATGCGTGGGGAAGGTCTTTGGATCCTGTAAAAGGACTTACCGTAGTTGAAATAATGAATGCAATAAATGATGGCGATATATCCGGGATGTATATTATGGGAGAAAATCCAGCTATGAGTGATCCGGACCAACGACACGCTAGACAGGCTCTTTCAAAACTAGATAACTTAGTTGTTCAGGATATATTTTTTACTGAAACAGCTTGGTTTGCTGACATAATTTTCCCAGCCTCTGCGCAAGCAGAAAAGCTAGGTACATACACGAACTCTAATAGGCAAATTCAATTAGGTCGACCTGTTTTAGAGATGCCGGGTAATGCGAGACAAGATTGGGAGTTGATAGTTGATTTAGCTAAAAGATGCGGACTGAAATGGGAATATGACAGTGTTTCAGATGTTTACAAAGAAATGGCAGGTCATATGAGAAGTTTAGATAATATAAGCTGGGATCGTCTGGAGAAAGAAGGGTCGGTCTGCTATCCAAGCTTTGGTCCTGACTTGCCAGGAGAAGAGGTTATATTTTTCTCTGGCTTTCCAACCGAGACAGGAAAAGCCAAAATTGTGCCAGCCGACCTGCTTCCTCCAGATGAATTGCCAGACGACAAATATCCATTTGTTTTAACCACTGGAAGGGTACTAGAACATTGGCATACAGGTGCAATGACAAGAAGAGCGTCTATGCTAGAAGCACAAGAGCCTATTCCAGTCGTAAGTATGCATCCAAGAGATGCGAAAATTCATGGTTTCAACAAGGGTGACTGGGTGTGTGTAAAAACGAGAAGAGGAGAAATCCAGCTTCAACTCAAGTTCGATAGGGATGTCAGTGAAGGAATGCTATTTATGCCATTTTGTTATGTTGAAGCGCCTGCAAACTTCTTAACTAACCCACAACTTGACCCATATGGAAAAATTCCTGAGTTTAAATTCTCAGCAGCACAAATAATTAAGTCAAAAAAACAGCAAACTTAGTTTTGATTAGTCTTTACTGAATGATGATAAACCCTATAGGACTTCGGTCTGATTTTATGATAGACTTAGTACAAGCGGTGACGTAGCTCAGCTGGATAGAGCACCAGATTTCGGCTCTGGGGGTCGAGGGTTCGAATCCTTCCGTCATCGCCATTATTTTTGTCCATAAATTGCGTCTAAATTGATCTCAAAATCAGTTTCTATCTTTTTTAGTATCTCTGGGCTCAGGTAGCTCTGAAAATTGCTAGAAAGAATTTTTTCAAGGCTTTTTCTGGCTTCGTTTAGCATTGTATTATCTTTTTCTTTCATCCATAACTCTGGCGATAACCTTTTTGCCGATTTTGGATAATCAAAATCAGTACTCATTCTTTTCAAGGTATCGAACTCTCCTAAAAAGTGCTTATCTCGTTCAATTACTTGCCTTATAGACTCTAGATCATTGGTTAGCACTGGTACATCTATGCTACGCATTGAACTCAAAATTGATCCACATAGTTCATTATCAAGTACAAAAGACTCAAGGGATACTCCCATTAGACCGCTAAGCATACCGCTTGCTTGTGTTATTAAATTTGTGCCTGACTGTGCTGATGTTGCTATTGAGAGAGCTTTCTCATAACCTGCTTGGTAATCTGGAATATTGCTGTCTGATGCACCAGCGATCGATGAGTTTGGGATCTTGTAGTAATACATCATTTGACTAAGCAAAGAGGTCGTTTGCGCTTGCTCTCCGCTTCCTCCAGCCATTCCACCTGTCCTTAGGTCCGTTACCATAGCTCTAGGACCACAAATTACTTTTGAATTTGGATCTAAAAGCCAGCATATTAACAAACCCGATAATGTCTCCGCAATCGTTTGACAGACTGATCCAACAATGCTGACAGGGCTAGAGGCACCCCTCTGTCCAAACACGTTTGCCATAACAGGAATACCGTATTTGACACTTTCTCTCATAACTTCGCATGCTTCAGCATCTAACCTGAGTGGAGGAATTATGAAATTTACATTTAAAGACAAAAAAGGTGATCGCCTAAAAGCGTCTTCTCCACCGGCTATAAGATAACAGACTTCTGCCAAGGATTTTACAGTCTTATGGTTGGCTACGCTTGTCATGACATGTTTGTTGGTAGCAGATAAAGATATAACGGCGGTATAGATATCCATAAGGTGTGGGTCTGCTATATCTGTCAGTACTAACGGCCTAGAAAAAAAACTCAGATTATCTAATCTATCAACAACTCGAGCTGCATTTAAGAGATCTATCCCCAAAGAGGGCCGATAAACTTTTCTTTCATAGTCCAAAATAAGTGGAGCAGCACCCCCTGTTCCACAATAAACATTTCTTTTTGAAAGATCTAAGTAGTTCTCTTGATTTTGTTGATACAATAAAATTTTGTTGTTGAAGGATTTCAGGCACTCATTAATAAGCTCCAACCCAAAGCAGAAACGATTATTTTTTTTTATAATAGTTTTTTTATTAACAAAACATTCTAAAAATTTCGGTAGTTGCTCAAACCCTATTTCTGACAGAATGTGCTGCACCCCTGCGTGGATCTCGGCTTTTTCTTTTCCTGATAGCGTGTTGAGACAGCTACCGTACGCACTTAAAGTATTAGAGTTGTTGCTATCATTGATCTCTTGAGATCCACGGGAACGTGATCCTCTCCTTCGACTCATAGATCTGTATTTTTTACTAGACTAAAAAGCTTAATCGACTTTTATATTAATAGCAGATTTACGGCCATCTTCGGAAGTCTCTATTTCAAAGGAAACCTCTTGGTCCTCATCAAGTCTTTTTAGACCTGCGGCCTGCACAGCAGTGATATGAACAAATACGTCCTTATCTTCACCCTCTGGTGCTATGAACCCGAAGCCCTTTTTCTGGTTGAACCATTTTACGATACCTTTAGTCATACTATATCTCCTTTGACCGTCTATATTTCCGATCCTTCAGTATGTATTTTAAGATAGATCTCAATACATCAGATAGGATAGTAAAAATAAACTACCCTCAAAAAAATCGTTGATGTTAGCGATAGACTAATTACACGGTCTTTTCAATTTATTTTTTGTTATTTTAGTTTTTTTGTTAAAATGAGTGACAACTCTGTGATATTTACGAATTTTAATTAAAGGAAATTACCATGGTAAATAAAGTAGCGTGGATAACTGGGGCAGGGTCAGGTATTGGTGAAGCTTCGGCTATTAAGCTTTCAGAGGAGGGTTTCATTGTTGTGCTTTCTGGAAGAACTAAGCAAGCTCTTGATACAGTGGCATCAAAATGTGAAGGACAGGCTTCTGTAAAGCCTCTCGATGTTTCCAACTCAGAAGATGTGAAAGGCGTGTTTGAAAACATTATCTCCGACTATGGTCGAATAGATGTTTTGGTTGCTAGTGCAGGTTTAAATGCGAAGAACAGAAACTGGCATAATGTGTCAGATGAAGATTTCGATAAAATTATAAAAATTGATTTGAACGGAGTGTTTTATACAAATCGCTTAGTATTGGAAAAAATGAAGAAGCAAAGAGAGGGCCTGATTATAAATATCTCATCTTGGGCTGGAAAATATGTGACGACACTAACAGGACCTGCTTATACAGCTGCCAAACATGGTGTAAACGCTTTAACCGAGGGAATAAATATGGAAGCAGGCCACTTTGGTGTAAGAGCTTGTACTATTTGTCCCGGTGAAGTGGCGACGCCAATTCTTGATAAAAGGCCAATACCCGTCTCCAAAGAAGATAAAGAAAAAATGGTTCAGCCAGAAGATTGTGCGGATACCGTTGCTTTTCTAGCAAAATTACCACCTAGGGTTTGTATAAATGAGATCACTATCAGTCCCACTTGGAATAGACTATATGTAGCTGGGCTTACGGATCAAATCCCAAAGAACTAAAATCTAAATGACCCAATTCACACATTTGACTCAGTCTCTTTTCTGGATGCTAGGGGCTATGATCTCTTTCACTCTAATGGCAGTTTCAGGAAGAGAACTGTTTTCATCTTTAGATACCTTTGAGATTATGCTTTACAGGTCATTGGTAGGAATCTTTTTAGTTTTAGCTTTTGGAAAATATTTCGACACTCTTAATCAAATTCGAGTAGAGAATCTTTCTTTACATTTTACACGCAATATAAGTCACTTCTGCGGTCAAAACTTTTGGTTTTATGCTATTGCTTTAATACCCTTCTCACAACTATTCGCTTTTGAATTTTCAACCCCTCTTTTTATAGTACTTTTAGCTCCTATTCTTTTAGGTGAGCTATTAACAAAGGAAAAGCTTTTCGCAGCAGCGATTGGTTTTATAGGTATTATTTTAGTAGCAAGACCCGATCTAAATATTGTAAGCTGGGCATTAGTTGCAGCATTTCTTCTACCTATTTGTTTTGCGGCAACAGCTATTGCAACGAAGCTATTGACCCGTACATTTAGTTTAACCTGTATACTTTTTTGGTTAGTTATAATGCAAACGGTGTTTAGTCTCATTTGTGCAGGGTATGATTTCACCATTAAACTACCAACAAAGTCCGATTTGCCATTCTTACTTATAGTCTCTGTTACCGGGTTGACTGCGCATCTATGCATGACAAAGGCATTCAGTTTAGCGCCAGTTTCTGTAGTAATGCCTATTGATTTTATAAGGTTACCTCTGATTTCTGTGGTAGGATACTTATTTTATAATGAGGTGCTCACATGGTACATAGTTTTGGGATCGGTATTAGTATTTTTTGGGAACTATATCAATATAAAAGCAGAGGAAAGGGAGCAAAGTCATGAAAGAGTTTCAGGATCTGAAAGATAGTATTAGGACAGTTCCAGATTATCCAGTTCAGGGTGTTCAATTCAGGGATATTACAACACTTCTTCAAAAGCCACATTTATTCAAAAAAATGATTGATGCCATGACAAGTCAGTGGGAACGCTATCAGATCGATGCAATCTTAAGTATTGAGTCTCGGGGATTCATTATGGCTGGAGCTCTAGCATACAACCTAGAGACTGCCTTTATTCCTCTCAGAAAGCCTCAAAAGCTACCATTTAAAACTCATTCTGTGTCCTACGAGCTCGAGTATGGGGTTACTGACATGCACATCCATACAGATGCGCTCGACGGGCACACTAATCTTCTTATAATTGATGATCTCTTAGCTACAGGTGGAACGGTTATAGCAGCACTCGATCTAATAAAGAAATTCCAAGATAAAGAGGTTGTTGGCGCTGGGTTTGTTATTAATCTCCCAGAATTAGGTGGTTACAGAAAACTCGAAAATCTCGGCGTTGAGTCAAAAAATTTAATAGAATTCTGATAAAATAAATTCAAATTAAGAACGAATCGATATTTAATAGGAATAAGTGATATTGGTGAAATTTCTGGGAGGGACAGATGACTGAATCCAAATCAATGATTGCCATGTTCGATGCTTTTGATAATGCCAATCAGGGACTTGCGGTATGGGATGAAGGGGACAACTTAATTGGTTTCAATACGATATACAGAGATATTTTTAAAAGCAACATGCTTATTGAACCTCAGATAGGAATTAACTTTGGTCAAGCTTATGAAGAAGCCTCAAAAAAGTCTGAATTTCAACTTAGCGCAGAAAATATAAAACAAAGATTTGCGATCAGGAACCAGGCACGTAAAGACAAAAAGCCAATTGAAAATGAGTCCAAGCTAGAAAACGGAGTATGGTTAAACGTCAGGGAGACAGCATCCAATGATGGACATATGATAACTGTTATTACTGATGTAACTGAAAGTAAAATTAGTGCCGAAATGAAAACCAGACTGTCTAGTGCCATTGACTCGATACCTTCGCACGTAATGTTTTGGGATAAAGACGAAAGACTTATAAAGGCAAACAAGTTGGCAGTTGATGAGAATAAAAAGGATGGAGTGCAGCTTGAAGAAGGCATGTTGTATTCTGATTTTTTAAAAAATCAATTTAAAGTTGATTTGTATAACGTGCCTGAAAATTTTGATTTGCAAAAATTTGTTTCCAAGAGGTTGGATGAAAGAGCGAAACTTGAAAATAAGTCGACTAAAGTGAAATATAAAAATGGAAAAACGGTAATACGTACAGAGAATAAATTGGACGATGGTGGGATACTAACCATACTAAATGACATCAGCGATCTAGAAGAAAAGGACTCCCAAGAGAAAATTTTAACCAAGTCGCTCGACAATATGTCATATGGCTTTGCGTTATGGGATAAAAACCAAAAATTAGTTAAATATAATAACGCACTCAAATTAAAAAATGATAGTTTTGGACTAAAGACAGAAATTGGAATGTCCTTTGCCGATGCTCTTAAGGAACAAGTGAAAAATGATTTTTATGATATTCCACAGTCTGAAAAGAAAAATTGGATAGAAAAAGGTATTAGTTATTTCTCTAACCTAAAAGAAGAACAAACACTCACCTACAAACATCCAAATGGCAAGTTCGTAATGGTTACTGATAGGCGACTTGAGGATGGCAGTATTCTTCAAATTATTTCTGACGTTACATACTTGAAAAAACAAGAAAGAGATCTTATGCGGTTAAGAGAAGGTATAGATCAAATGCCAGATGGTATTTCTTTTTGGGATGATGAAGAAAGGCTTATATATGCAAACAAAGTTATGAGAGACTGGCAACAGAACGTCGGTTTCGATATGGATATTGGGGCTAAAAAAATTGATTTGCAAAAAAACTTGATAAATAGGGGAGTTATAAAAACCGAAAAATCTCTAGATGAGCTAAATGAAGAACTTAATTCCTATCGAACAAAAGTTGGTGAAAAACCAAAAGCTATTGATATACAATTTAACGTAGGGGATAAAACTCAAACAACTTTGGTGACAGAAATTGAGCTCGAAAATGGCGATACTGTGCAACGTTTCACAGATGTTTCCAGCGATCGCCAAAGAGAGGCCGAGTTAAGGAGAGTTTATAATGCAATTGATGCTACAACGGTTGGCATAGCTCTTTGGGATAAAGATCATTCTTTAATTTTTGCTAATGAATGGGGTCGGGAAATTCAGAAAACTTTTGGTTTCGACTTGGTACCGGGATGCTCAAGAATTGCAATGATTGAAAACCAAATGAAAAAAGGATTTTTTAAAATTCCTGAAGAAATGACGATTACAGAATATATCCATGTAAGTACGCAACAAATGAAGGAAAAAGCTGAAGGTTTTTCTCGAGAATTCAAAATGGGCGAGAAGGATATGCTCTCCACAAATAAATTCCTCGGGGATGGGATATATATTCAAACCTTCACAGACATAACAGAGCTCAAGAATAAGGAAAAAGCTCTAATAAGACTTGAAAGCGCAACAGATCAAATGCCAACCGCAATGGCACTTTGGGATGCCAATGATAGACTTGTTTATGCAAATAAAATTTTACGTGACTTCCAGTCTGATTACGGTTTCGAAATGGTAGAAGGAATTAGCAGAGTTGATATGCTCAAAAATCAAATTTCAAAAGGAGCAATGAACTACGATAATAAAACTGCGGAAAACTTCCATAAAGAGTTTCTAAAAAAGATGGATGCATCGGATGAGGGCGCAAAAGTTGAATTTGAAACAGAATTTCGTGGTAAAAAAACCTCTATGCTAGCAAATGGATTTAGGCTCGAAAGTGGCGATTGGATTCAAACTGTGGTAGATATTACTGACCAAAAAAATAGAGAGGCTGAATTAGAAAGTCTCTATAAGGCAATTGACGTCATGTCTGCTGGGGTAATCGTCTGGGATAAAGATCATAAACTAGTTTTTGCTAATAAGGGTATGCGTGAAAATCCATTTGGGTTTGAATTTAAAATGGGAGTTTCAAGGCATGATATGTTGGAACACCAACAAAAGCGTGGCTTTTCTCCAATACCTAATGGTAAATCAATATCTAGCTGGATAAACGACTCTATTAAAAATATGAAAGACAGTCCTGATGGTAGCGTGAGTGCTGAGATAACAGTAAAAGATGAGGAACTGATCTCAGCTTCCGTATTGTTAGAAGATGGGTCATATGTTCAAAGTTACACCAACATTACCGATTTAAAACAGCAACAAAAGGAGTTGAAAAGGCTGTATGATGCAGTAGACAAATTGGTAAACCCAATAAATATTTGGGACGCCAACAATGTACTAGTTTTTTGTAATCAAGCTGCTGTTGAGAGGAACAGAAATGATTGGGATTATAACCTTAAGCCAGGAGTACACAGGCGAGATATGCTAAATCATTTGATGAAGAAAGGTTTAAGGCTTCCAGACGGATTAAGCGTAGATGAGCATATGGGTATTCAAAAGGGGCGAATGCTTGAAAGGAAAGAAGGTATAACAAGCGAGACTAAAATGGGAGATCTGTCATTTCTGTCCACTTTAAGAATTCTAGACGATGGTGGCTTTATACAAAACTTTACCGATATCTCTGAAATAAAAAAGCATGAGGAAGCACTGGAAATCCAAAAAGAACGATTTGACCGTGTGCTGGGTGATCTACAAGCAATTGTTTTCGAATCTGATCTTGAAAATAATAAAGTTACTTATGAAATCCCTAGTGCTTTGAAAGAAACTTGGGGGGAAACCTCTACTGCAGGGACTCAGGAAGAAGGCTATAAAAACCTGCGCAAGGATTTTTTAAAGCCTTACAAGGATGCTTTTAGAGACCATGTAACGGGAAAAACTCAGGAAGTTAGAGTGGAACATATTAATGTTCATGAGGGAAAGGAAATTTGGTATCAAACCAGGGCAAAAGCTACTTTTGAAAATGGCAGGGCGATAAAGATGACTGGTATCGTTGAAAATATTGATAAGCGCAAAGCCTTAGAAGTTAAAGTGGAAGAAGCTCAACAACTTGTTGCAGATGCGGTTGATAATATTGAGGCTGGTATAATTTTGTGGGATAAACAAGATAATGCTGTTTTAATAAACAAATACATGAAGAATCTTGTTGGCAGGGACCTTAATATAAACACCTCCTATCGTGAGCTATCAAAAACCTTTATTGAGAGTGGCATGTTCGACACACAAGGTATAGACATAGATGAATATATTGAAGGACGAATAAAGGCAAGGTCTGAAATAAAGGACTCTGCTATATCCTTACTTCCTCCCATGGCAGACGGCAGAACTATTCAAATGACTAGCAAACGGCTCCCAGACACCAGTTTAATTCAAGTATATTATGACATTTCAGATTTAAAACAAAGAGAAGTTGATCTAGAAACAACCGTATCTCAGCTTAATGAGGCAAAAGAGCTAGCTGATGGAGCAAATAAAGCTAAGAGCCAGTTTCTCGCAAATATGAGCCATGAGCTAAGAACACCTCTGAATGCAGTAATTGGATTAACAGAGATGCTTAAGGAGGATGCAGAAGACGACGGAAATGATGATTACCTAGAGCCATTAGAGCGCATCCATGGTGCAAGTAAACATTTACTTAATTTGATCAACGATGTTTTAGATTTATCTAAAATTGAGGCAGGAAAGGTTGAGCTGTATAATGAAAGCTTTTCGCTACCAGCCTTACTTGAGGAAATCGCAGATACCTCTAGAACTTTAGTTGAGCAAAAAAATAATAAACTGCTGTTAAATATTGAACCAGGCATCAATTTTATAAATGCAGATATCACACGCACAAAGCAAATAGTGCTTAATTTAATTTCTAATGCTGCAAAATTCTGTCAAAATGGACAGATATCAATTGATGTAGCAGCAAAAAAGAGCTCCGAAAAGGAACTTATCGAAATTGATGTCCAAGACTCGGGAATTGGTATGACACAAGAACAAATTGATAAGCTATTTCACGCTTTTACTCAGGCTGATGCCTCGACTACTAGAAAATATGGGGGAACGGGTTTAGGTCTTACTATTGTGCAGAATCTTGCAAAGTTGATGGGAGGAGACGTTTCAGTAAAAAGTGAATTAGGTAAAGGAACCACGTTCACTGTTTCTATTCAGAACATCAAAATTGAAGGGACGTCTGATGTAAACGCTGAAGATCTAGAAAGCCTTAATCGACAAACTGCTTTAGTATCTAAGAAAGATGGAAAAAGTACAATTTTGGTTATTGATGACGACCCAACAATACGAGACCTTATGACTAGGCACTTAGAAAAAAATAATTTCAGTGTGCTTCAAGCGCTGGATGGAGCGCAGGGTATTAAGATGGCGAGAGAATATAAGCCGGACGCAATTACCTTGGATATTTTGATGCCCGAAATGGATGGGTGGTCTGTGTTGCGTACTTTGAAAGCTGATAAACAAGTTTCAGATATTCCTGTAGTGATGGCATCCATAATTGATGAAAAGAAAAAAGGATTTTCGTTGGGTGCTGCTGATTACTTATCTAAACCAGTTGAGAGGGATAGGTTAATTGGATCAATAAGCAAATTATTAGGTGGCAAAGTAGGAAAAGTCATTTTGATTGTAGAAGACAATGATGATTTGAGATTCACAGTAAAAGAAGCACTTACTAGTGCGGAGTATATTGTATTAGAAGCGAGTAATGGAAAAGAAGCTTTAGATATTTTAAATGATAAGTCTAAAAAAAATCCGGATCTAATATTATTAGATTTGATGATGCCAAAAATGAATGGGTTTGAGTTCTTGGAGGCTTATCGGAAAGAATTTGAAAAGCAGGCGCCGGTAGTTGTAATAACAGGAGCGGATTTAGATGAAGATGATAAAAAGTTTTTGTCATCTGAAACCAGCAGAGTTCTAGAAAAGTCTTCTATGAGTGATACTGGAATAGCTGATCATTTGGTTAAAACAATTGAATCGGTGGCCGGGGTGGGCAAATGACAAAAATCTTATATGTAGAGGATAATCCTGATAATGTTTATATGCTTACTCGTAGGCTGAAGAAAAAAGGTTTTGAGCTGATTATTGCTGGGGATGGCCAAGAAGGAATTGATAAGGCTATAGAAGAAAACCCAGACCTGATTTTAATGGACCTAAGTTTACCTACTATGGATGGTTGGACTGCTACGGCCGAAATAAAAAAGATCAAAGGGGTTAAAGATATCCCAATAATAGCGTTATCTGCTCACGCTATGCCTGAGCATCGCGACAGAGCTATTAAGGCTGGATGTAGTGACTATGATACAAAGCCAATTGATATCAAAAGGCTTCTTACTAAAATAGAAAAATATATTGAGTTGCCAGACTAAAATGAATTCATACAATCAAAAAATACTTATTGTTGATGATATCGAAGATAATAGGTTTACGCTCGAAAGAAGATTATCTAGAAACGGATACACCTCTATAATCCAGGCTGACTGTGGAAAAAAAGCTTTAGAATTAGTGAAAGAGGAAAGCTTTGACCTAATACTACTCGACTTGATGATGCCAGATATTAGTGGCCTCGACGTGTTGAAAACGCTCAAGACCGATCCAAAGAATCGAAGTATACCTGTTGTAATGGTTACAGCCGCAGATGAGATAGAGACAACGGCGGAGTGCATTAGTAATGGTGCTGAGGATTACATAACAAAACCCATTAATGCTACCTTGCTAAAAGCAAGAGTTACTGCTTGCCTAGAAAAGAAACGATTTAGAGATAGTGAGGAGCACTATTTAAGTAAAGTTGAAGCTGATAAAAAAAGAACACAATCATTCTTGAAGCAAATATTGCCAGAAAAAATAGCTGAAGAACTTAACTCTTCGGGGTTAGTAAGGCCAAGAAAGTACGAAGATATAGCAATTCTTGTTTGTGATTTAGTAGGTTTCACAGCTTTCTGTGAGTCTAATCCTCCTGAGAATGTTGTGGAAAATCTTCAAGAAATTTTTGAAAAGTTTGAAAGCGAAATTGAAAGATTTGGACTTGAAAAAATTAAAACTGTGGGGGATGCCCTATTGGCAACTGGAGGGTTAACTAGAAGTTTAGAAAACCAAGTGCTTTCAGCATCTAAGTGTGCAATAAATTTGAAAAAAATAGCGATTGAGTCGGATCCTAATTGGGCAATTCATATCGGCATTCATTCCGGACCATTGGTGGCGGGGCTAATAGGTAAAAAGAGTTTTCAGTTTGATGTTCTGGGTGGTAATGTTAATACAGCATTTAATATATGTGATAGAACGGAACCTAATGAGATTTTGATCTCTAATGAGGCTTGGATGTCGGTAAGAAGCGAAGTGGAGGTCCAGTCAAAGGGGTTGATGAAACTTAAGAGTGATAACCAGATAGAAGTTTTAGAACTTCTTAGTATAAATAATTAAGGGAGATGAAAATGGCGGTTTCAATGCAAGTGGCTTATCCGATCAGTGATGATACGAGCTTTGACCTTGACTACTATGTAAAAGATCATTTGGCAATCATTAAGGAAAATTGGTCAGAGCACATTCAGCAAATGATTGTTACAAAAGGGACGTCAGGAGGGAAGGATGTTCCTTCCCCCTACTATGCAATCGCCACAGTAATTTTTGAAAACGGTGAAGAAATGAGAGCTGCAATGAAAAAGGGAGGCCCAGTATTCAAAGATATAGGCAACTACTACAATATCAATCCAATTATGATGTTGGGTGAAGTTGTTGGCTAGTATCCTTTTATTTTCTCAACTGAACTCTCTATCTAATCTTAAATGTTAATCTTGTAGATACTCTTCAGAGCTCTCGCTTTTATCTCGGATCTGCTAAAACCTATGTCAGCTAAGTCTCTGTTAGACATCTTTTCAAGCTCTCTTATGGTCTTAAGATACTCTCTTCTTTTTTTTACTCTGTCCAATGTAGCAAAGTAAGTTCCAATGAATATTTGGCCTATTTTCTCTATAAACGTAAGATTAGTTGTTGTTATTTTTGTTACTGCCATCGTGACCTCCTTAACTAGTTTAATGATGAACTATTTTCACATGTGCTGTCTATATAGTTAGTTTAATACTAAACGACTATTGATATTTTTAATAGTCGGCTATCGAATAAATGCATAGCTAAAAGTTAAGTAGTGAATTGTTCAATCAAAATGTTAATATTTTAAAAAACCAACACATGCGAGGTTAAATGACTAAAATTGCAGAACTGAAAGAAAAAGCTAAGGTAGGATGGGCATCATTCATTTCTTTTGAGGCGTTAACAAGTACAGCAGCACCAAAACTTGTACAATTTAGTGGTGTAAAACAAGGAATGAAATTATTGGATGTAGCTTGTGGCACAGGAGTAGTTGCTTTGACTGCATCAAGACAAGGAGTAGAGGTTGAGGGTATTGATCTGACACCAGAGCTAATCGATAGGGCAAATGAAAATTCAAAAATAATGGGACTTAAGGCAAAATTTGTTGAAGGTGATGCAGAGTTTCTACCCTATAAAGAAAATGAGTTTGATATTATACTAAGCCAATATGGCCATATGTTTGCTCCAAGACCAGCAGTTGTTGTAAAAGAGTTAGAAAGAGTCTTGAAACCCGGGGGTATTTTGGCATTTTCTACATGGCCAAAGGAGCTGTTTATGGGTAAGTTTTTTAAGCTTATTGAGAGTTTTTCGAAACCTCTTCCCACAGAAATTGCCTCACCAGTTTTATGGGGAGATATAGCAGTGATAGAGGACAGGTTAAAAGATCATTTTGATCAGATTGAATTTGGGAGAGATACTATGTTTGCGCCAACTATGAGCCCGGCACATATGCTCAAATTATTCGAGAAAAATGCTGGTCCATTAGCCAATCTAGTAAAAGCCCTGGCCGATGATCCAACTAAATTAAGTGAACTCCGTAATGCAGCGCTAGTATTAATTGAAAACTTTTTTTCCAACAATTATCTTAGGCAAGATTTTTTAATGACGAGATGTGTAAAAAAGGCCTAGATATTCCTGAAAAAAACTATCTTTTTCTCATTCTAGGGTCGAGCGCATCTCTAAGTCCGTCACCGAGATAATTGATACTTAAAACTGTCAACGAAATTGCTAGCCCTGGCCAAAATACTCGTTCAGGATACTGTTGCAAATAATCAACCGCATCGTTTAGAAGCCTTCCCCAGGTCGGAAAATCAGGGGGAAATCCTAAACCCAAAAAAGATAGAGCGCTTTCCGTTATAATACCATTAGCAATTCCAAGTGTCGCTGACACCATTATGGGAGATAAGACGTTTGGCATAATATGTCTTAAAATAATCAAAGTATCTGAAGTGCCACTTGCTTTTGCAGCAAGGACAAATTCTCTTTCTTTAAGAGCGAGAACATCAGCTCGTACTATTCTCGCGGTTGGCATCCAACTCGTGATACCAATCGAAACTACAATTAGAACAAACATACCTCTTTCGGGCCCATAAGCCTCACTAAGAGGCTCTCTAAACAAAAGCATCATGACTAAAAGTAAAGGAAGTAAAGGCAAGGAAAGAAATAAATCAGTAAATCTCATAAGAAAGCCATCTAGTCTCTTATAGAAACCAGCAGTCACCCCTATGAAACTGCCAAAAAACAAAGACAGGGCCATTGCCGCTAATCCTACTGCAATCGATGTACGTCCTCCTGCCATCATTCTTGCTAAGGTATCTCGACCTAACTGATCAGTTCCAAAGGGATGCAATAGACTTGGACCTTGGTTCCTCGATCGAATATCAATTTGATTTGCATCAAAGGGCCATATAAACGGTCCTGCCATCACCAGCAAAACGATTGAGAAAAAAATTATTGCTCCCAGAAGAGCGCCTTTATGGCTCTTGAACTGATCCCAAACATCTCTAATCTTGCTACGCGGTTTTGTAGTAATATTATAATTATCAGTCATACCGTATCCTTGGATCGAGTATCCCATAAATAATGTCAGCTAATAGATTGAAAAGTACTATTAATACCGCAAACATAAATGTAATTGTTTGGACTGTTGGTAGATCGTTAGCATAGATCGCACCTATTAATTGTTGACCTATACCGTTTACCTTAAATACTTGCTCTGTAATGATTGCTCCCCCAAAAATTGCGGGCACATTTAAGGCGATTACTGTAATTACAGGGATCATTGAATTTCTCAATACATGGATCATAACGACAGTCCATTCACTTAAACCCTTTGCTCTCGCGGTTCTCACATAATCTTGGCTTAAATTATCGAGCATTGTTGCTCGCATAAATCTATTTATCATTGCCGTTGTTTGGAGTGCTAGAACCATGACTGGCATAACCATCTGTTTTAGTTGGACCTTGAATGTCTCCCAATCAACCACGGTATGCGTAGTATCATAAATTGACGGCAACCATCCTAACTGCACTGAAAAAATCACTATAACAAAAACCCCAGTGAAAAATGGTGGGACTGAATAACCTATCATAGTTACAAAAGTACCAACTTGATCAAAAACTGAATATTGTTTGTAAGCGGAATATATACCTATAGGAATAGCGATTAAAATACCAACAACGTAGGACATCCCAACTACCCAAAGGGTTTGGGGCATTCTTTGAACAATTATATCCATTACAGGACTACGTGTTTGCCAACTAATCACTCGTAATTTACCTTCTGAAAAACTGGTATTGAACATGTAATCTATAAAAACTTGTGGCTCTATCCAAAAAAGCTGTATTAGCCATTTTAAAAACTGTATATATAAAGGTTGCCCCAGGCCTAAAGCCTCCCTCATTTTCTGTTTTACTTCTGGTGGAACTGTCAATGGTACTTGAGCCATTGGGTCATTAGGAGCAAGGTTCAATAAAAGAAAGATTACTAAGCTAATAAAAATTAGAGTAGGTATTGAGATCAGTAAGCGACGAACAATGTATGTAAGCATTTAAAAGGTTATAAAAACAAAAATGGCGCAGCTAATTAAAGCTGCGCCATTTTGTAAATTATTTTATACGATACCAGTCGGCAACATTCCAGAGCTCTGAGTCCCATGTGTTTAATACAACTCCACCAAGAGACTTGGCATGAGCTGAAACTCTTCCCCTATGTACCAAAGGAACGATTGTATAGCTGTCTTTAGTAAGCATGTTATTTAACTGAATACCAATTTCTCCACGCTTTTTAAGATCACCGGTCGCCGATAGCTTATCTAAAAGCGCATCATAGGCTGGGTCACAATATCTATTTATGTTCGCACCCTGCCATTGGCTTTCTGGTTTAGGTTCATTTCCACATCTGTATGCTGACAGATAAGCTTGTGGATCTGTACCATCAAAAGTATTTGCATACATTTCGACATCAGCATAGAACTTCTGATAAGTATCAGGAGACCCTGGATCACCTCCAAAGAAAACGGAAGCATTAAGGTTTCTTAGTTCTGTCTCAACGCCGATCTGCTGCCACCACTCTTTAATCAGAGCCTGGAAGTCTTGTCTAACAGCATTGGTAGATGTTTGGTAAAGTATGGATAGTTTTACTCCATCTTTTGCTCTTATGCCATCAGAACCTTTTTTCCATCCTGCTTTTTCTAGCAAAGCATTCGCTCCGGCTATGTCTTGCTTAAGGCAGTGGGTGTTTTTAGCAGCGTAAAGGTCAGGTGCTGGAACTAGGTCACAGGTTACGTCGCCTGCTTTTCCATAACCTATCTCTACAAGCAAAGGCCTATCGATTGCCATAGATAAAGCTTTTCTCACGTTTATGTCAGAGAGAAAAGGATGTGGCGCTTTTCGGGTTGACCTTGTATCTGCATCAAGAGAGGGAGATGGGTCTGTCATATTCATTTCCAATCTCTCAACTAATGGTCCAAAACCAGCAATAGCAATACCCTTACCAGCTTTTTCCATGTTGG